>CALBKR010000236.1 GCA_937896105.1 uncultured Bacteroidales bacterium | reverse complement strand
AAGCGCTTCAACCACTCATTGTAAAACTCATCTCTCGTCATTCTTGTTCTCCTTTGCGATATTGATGGAGGCAGTCTGCATAATGCCATCCCGCGTGATGCGTGGGCTGTATTCGCTGTACAGTCTGAAGATAAGGAGAGTGTGCGTGTCGATTTCAATCTCTTTGCAGCCGAGGTACAGGATGAATATAGCGTTACCGAGCCGTCTGCACGTTTCACACTGCAGAGTACCGACCCTGTAACACGCGTTATCGACCCCGATGTGGTTGGCAGATTGTTGCGCTCGGTGTGCGCGGTGTTCAATGGCGTGTTTGCGATGAGCCAGGATGTCCCCGGGCTTGTGGAGACATCGAGTAACCTGGCGTCGATAAAGCGTACAGGCGACAATGTCCTCACAATAACGACAAGCCAGCGAAGCTCCATCGAGTCGGCACGTGACTTCGTTTCCGATTCCGTGCGTGCGGCATTTGAACTTGCCGGTGCAAAGGTTACCACAAAAGGCAAGTATCCGGGCTGGAAACCGAATATGAAATCCGAAATCCTTGCAGTGGCCTGCGAAACCTACAAGCAACTGTTCGGCGAGGATGCCAAGATAAAGGCAATTCACGCCGGTCTTGAGTGTGGTCTTTTCCTGGAGAAGGCTCCACACCTTGATATGATATCATTCGGTCCTACAATGCGCGGTGTACACTCTCCCGACGAGCGTCTGCACATAGCGTCGACCGAGCGCTGGTGGCGTCACCTGTTGTTGCTGCTTGAAAATGCTCCCTTAAAGTGAGCGAAAATGCAATAAACGTTGTTTTTCATCGTTAATATTTTGTTCACATATAAACGATGATAAAAAAGATAGCACTGTTATATATAAGTCTGATATCGGTATTCCTCGTTGCTTGCAACGAGGATGCCGATTTCTCTTCCAGCCCGTCGTTGCGTCTGGAATTCTCTTGCGACACTGTCTCCTTTGATACTCTCTTCACCGAGGTTATGTCACCCACGGCGAAATTTGTCGTGCGTAACCGAAACGAGAATGCACTGCGTATAAGCAGCGTTCAACTGTCGGGCGGTGCGGCAAGCAGTTTCAGTGTGCTGGTCGACGGGCAATACGGCAGCCTGATGCGTGACCTCGAAATTCGTGCAAAGGACAGTATCTATGTGCTGGCATCGGTAAGTGTTGACCGCAATGGTGCCGATGTCCCTTTGATGGAGAAGGATTCTCTTGTCTTTACTCTCGAAAGCGGAGTGCAGCAGAGTGTGCTGTTGCTTGCCTATGGCAGGGATGTCACATTCCTGCGTGGCGAGAATATTATGGCCGATACAGTGCTCGCCCCGGGGCATTATGTTGTGTATGACAGCCTGACAGTAGCGCAGGGAGCGACCCTCTCTCTCACTCCGGCTACGACACTCTATTTCCACGATAAGGCCTTTATGAAGGTTTCCGGCAGACTCAATGCCGAGGGCGCTCCCGGCGCTCCCATCGTCTTCCGTGGCGACCGCACAGACAGGATGTTCTCCTATTTGCCCTATGACCGTATTCCCGGGCAGTGGGATGGTATCACATTCACTCCGACCAGCAATGGCAACAGGCTTGCATATTGCGATATACACAGTGCCAATTACGGGATAAAGGTAGAGCAGGGCGATACCCTGCAGCAGCGTATCGATATCGAATCGTCGAAAGTGCAGAACTTCCACGGCAATGCGCTTGAGCTTGTGATGGCGCGTGCAACTGCCACAAATTCCCTTTTTGCCAATGCGCAGGGCAACTGCGTGAAGGTGGTGGGGGGCGATGTGCGCTTTCTGCATTGCACTATTGCAAACTTCTATGTGTGGCGCCAGCGCGATGTGGCATTGGCACTGCATAACAGCATAGAGGATACTCCGGCTCCGTTGCGTGGTGCTCTGTTTGCCAATTGCGTTATCGCCGGTTCTAAAGATGATGAGGTGATGGGGTATCTTACAGCCTTTGGTGATACTGTGCCCGATGCGGTGAATTATCGTTTCGAGAACTCGCTCATCAATACCACAAATACGGCCGACAGCTGTTTTATAAATATAACATACGATAGTATCGATGTCTCACCTTTCGGGAAGGAGCATTTCCACCTTATCGACCACGATATTTTTGATTACGATTTTCACCTCACAGCCGAGTCGTCGGCGCGCGGAAGGGCTTCCGATGAGTATCTCGAGAGCCTGCCGGTGGATATAGACGGAATACCACGTACCGCAGGAGCGGTGGATGCAGGATGCTATCAATTTGCCGAGGAGAGTGAAGAGGAATAAAAAGGGTGCTGCGGCACCTTTTTTTATGGCTATTGGCCAGCCTGTTGTTTCTTAGCCGCAACCCACGCGGTGCCACTTCTGCGGCACAGCGCGTGCGTTATTGTTTAGCCGGTTATTCTTTTATTGCTATTGGCCAGCCTGTTGTTTTTCAACCGCAACCCACGCGGTGCCACTTTTGCGGCACAGCGCGTGCGTTATTGTTTAGCCGGTTATTCTTTTATTGCTATTGGCCAGCCTGTTGTTTTTCAACCGCAACCCACGCGGTGCCACTCCTGCGGCACAGCGCGTGACTGTTGCTCAACATGCTGGCCGATAGCCGCATACATATGCGGCTATTCATGGTGGTAGGGTAGGTGGTTTATGATAGTGTATGCCCGGTAGAGCTGTTCGACGAACAGCAGGCGTATCATCTGGTGCGAGAAGGTCATTTTTGACAGCGACAGTTTCTCGTGTGCTGCATCGTAGACCTTGGGTGCGAATCCATAAGGACCGCCTACGATGAACACGAGCCTTTTGGTCGAGATGTTCTGCTTGTGCTCAATCCAGGCTGCAAACTCGGTCGAGCGGTACTCCTTGCCGCCTTCGTCGAGCAGAACCACGCGGTCACCCTGTTGCAGAGCCTTGAGGATAAGTTCTCCTTCAGCCTCCTTCTGCTGTGCCTCACTCAGTTTTTTGGCATTCTTCAGTTCCGGGATAACCTCCATCTCGAACTGTGCAAAATGGCTTAGCCTCTGGGTGTAATCCTTTATGCCGGCTATGATGTTGTTGTCGACCGTGCGTCCAACAACAAGCAGTGTAATCTTCATATCTTTAATAGTCTCTGTTGCCGCGAAGGTACAATAAAAAATGGTTTTACCTTTGCTTCAATGGCGATAATTGTCTATCTTCGCAAAAAATAAACTGTAGAATTATGAACGTAAAAGACGAACTTATCGATAGGCTTATCGACCTTGCTTTTGCCGAGGATATCGGTGATGGTGACCACACAACCCTTTCCACAATTCCGGCCGATGCTATGGGAAAGAATATGCTTCTGATAAAAGAGGACGGAGTGCTTGCCGGCGTTGAGATGGCAAAGCGCATCTTTGCACGCTTTGACGAGAAACTTCAGGTAGAGGTGCTCATAGAGGATGGCGCCGAGGTGAAGAAAGGCGACATTGCAATGTATGTTACAGGCAGTGTGCGTTCGCTGTTGCAGACCGAGCGTCTTATGCTTAACGTTATGCAGCGTATGAGCGGTATCGCAACAATGACCCGTCGCTATGTGAAGGAACTCGAGGGTACGGGGACACGTGTGCTCGATACACGCAAGACGACTCCCGGTATGCGCATTATGGAGAAGGAAGCTGTGCGCATCGGCGGTGGTGTGAACCATCGCATCGGCCTTTTTGATATGATTCTTATCAAGGATAACCACGTCGATTTCGCGGGTGGCATAGAGCAGGCTGTCTCACGTGCCAAAGAGTATTGCAAGGCTTGTGGCAAGGATTTGAAGATTGAGGTTGAGGTGCGTACACTCGAGGATTTGCAGAAGGTAATCGATATGGGTGGCGTGCAGCGCATAATGTTCGACAACTTCGATACTGAGAAGACCCGCAAGGCTGTTGAGATGGTTGCCGGCCGTTACGAGACCGAGTCTTCTGGCGGTATCACATTCGAGACACTGCGCAGCTATGCATTGTGTGGTGTCGATTTCATATCGGTAGGTGCATTGACGCACTCGGTAAAGGGGCTTGATATGAGTTTCAAGGCTGTCAAATAGCGTGTTGGCTGATTTTCTTTTGCTGTCTGTCGATTTTATTGTCATCGTGACAAATAAATGTGTAAATTGCGCAGTATTAGCAAACTGAAACAATGTCCGGGAACATAAAGAAGAAAACCGTAGAGTATGTGATATATCTCCTGTTTTGGAGTGTATTACTGCTTGCTCCGCTTTTCGGTGCGTTTATAAAGGATGCCTCCTTCTTGCCTACCAAGGATGAGATGCTCTCGTATTGGGAGTTCCTGTTGCCGGCGCTGATATTGTTTTTTCTTAACAATAACATTCTGATGCCTTTCCTTCTTTATAAAAAGAGGGGAAGGCTTTTTGCGCTTTATCTGTTGTGTATAATAGTGGCGTGTACCATTATATATATGTCTTTTCCTTTGAAGGAACCACCAGGTATTGATAACGTCAAGGTGCCGGTAAAGCGCGAGGTCTATGGCTTTTTTGTCAATCCATTTAATGTGCAGATTTTGATAGCTGCATTTGTACTGGTGTTCAATATCTGTGTCAGGCTATTCTTCTTTACAATACGGCGTGATGAGCACGTCAAGGAACTCGAAAAGGAACAGTTGCGCTCAAACCTTGAGTATTTGCGCTATCAGATAAATCCTCACTTCTTTATGAATACGCTGAATAATATTCACGCGCTGATTGATATTGACAAGGAGAAGGCGCAGAAGTGTGTCCACGAGTTCTCGAAGATGATGCGTTACGTGCTCTATGATACATCAGTGGCATATGTGCCGTTGGAGAAAGAGATATCATTCTTGAAAGGGTACATAGACCTTATGCGTCTGCGTTACACCGATAAACTTGAGATAAAGACCTCTTTTGCGAGTGATGCCGATGGCGTGTATGTGCCGCCTATGCTAATTCTGCAATTTGTGGAGAATGCCTTCAAACACGGTGTCACATACAAGAAAAAGTCAATAATAGATATTTCGTTGCAGCTTGATGAGGCAAATGGTATGGTTGTTTTTACCTGCAGGAACACAAAACCCGAGACTCCTGCGACCCCGTTCCTGGTTGAGCAAGGCGGAATAGGAGTTGAGAATGCGAGGAAACGTTTGGAACTGCTTTTTGGAAAGAAAGCGACTTTGCGTATCGATAGTGACAGTGATTGGTATAATGTAGAACTTAAAATGCCGGTACAATATGATAAAGTGTATAATAGTTGATGACGAGCCTTTGGCTGTAGCGCAATTGGAGAAATATGTCGAGCGAGTGCCATTCCTTGAATGTGTCGGAGCCTGTTCCTCGGCTGCCGAGGCTATGGAATTGCTTTCGGCAGGCAGTGTCGATGTGATGTTTGTCGATATTAATATGCCCGACATAAACGGTGTGCAGCTGGTGCGTTCGCTCGCTCATCCCCCGATGGTTGTCTTTACCACCGCTTACTCCGAGTATGCCATTGATGGCTTCAAACTCGATGCCGTTGACTATCTGCTCAAACCGATAGGGTTCGACGACTTCTTGAAGGCTGCGAACAAGGTGCATCGTTATTATGCGATGAACTCTGCCGCATCAGAGCAAAGTGAAGGAGTTTGCCACGATTGTCTATATGTGAAATCGGACTACCGTATGTTGCGTGTGCCTGTCGGTTCAATAAAGTACATTGAGAGTATGAGTGAGTATGTACGCATCTTTGTTGAAGATAATCCCAAGCCGATAGTGTCATTGCTGAGTATGAAAAAGATTGAGGAGAGCCTCCCGGCAGCTGATTTTATGCGCGTACATCGCTCCTACCTTATAAATCTTAACAAGGTTAAGGAGGTGTCGAAGATGCGAATTGTCTACGAAGGTGGTATATATGTGCCCATTGGCGAAATGTATAAGGATAAATTTTTTGAGTATGTTGACAAACGCTTTGTCGGTAAAAGCCGATGAATGAAAATTTTTTATTAGTTTTGTTTGCAGAACAGTTTGAACTTCTGCAGTGTTAACTGATAAAAAGTTTTTGTTATGAGTCATCAGGATTTTATGCGCCAGGCCATTGCACTGGCGGTTGAGAATGTGAAGAGTGGTGGAGGCCCATTCGGTGCAGTCATTGTAAAGGATGGAAAGGTGGTCGCTACAGGCGCTAATAGGGTGACGCCTAATAACGACCCTACAGCTCACGCCGAGGTGTGTGCTATTCGTGCAGCCTGTACCAAATTGGGAACGTTCGATTTGAGTGGGTGTGTCATATATACATCGTGTGAGCCTTGCCCTATGTGCCTTGGTGCAATATACTGGGCACATCTCGACAAAATATACTATGGTGCCAACCAACACGATGCTTCGGCTGCCGATTTTGACGACTCGTTCATCTATCGCGAGCTGGAACTTAAACCGGAGCAGCGCCGTAAACCTGTCGAGAATATACTTCACGATGAGGCTCAGGCGCCTTTTGATGTCTGGCGTGCAAAAAGCGACAAGGTGGAATACTGATTGAATGGAATAGGGAGCAGAAATGCTCCTTTTTTCATCTTATACGCTTTTGGCTCCTTCTGGAAACTTTTTTCAAAAATAATTCCCGTATTATTTGCGAGTCTCGATGTTTTGCCCTACCTTTGCACAGCAAAATAAGTGAGGGCGTAAGCTATTCAAAATGGAAGTTTGGGT
>CALBKR010000235.1 GCA_937896105.1 uncultured Bacteroidales bacterium | reverse complement strand
GCATCGTAACCCTCCTTGTTCTCCTGTGGAGTGCGCATATAGCGCTCGGTGTACACGGTGTCATAGAAACGCCAGTCTGTTGGTGCAGCAACAGCTACGCCGGCCTTGAACACAGCCTCGTCCTGGCTCATTGACATAAGTGTGTTGTAACCACCGAAGCTCCATCCCCAGATACCGATGTTCTTCTCGTCGACATAGGGTAGTGAGCCCAGATATTTGGCAGCTTCCACCTGGTCGGCAGGCTCATATTTGCCGATATTCAGGTAGGTACATTTGCCGAACTCTGTACCGCGTCCGCCTGTACCGCGTCCGTCTACACACACCATAATGAAACCTTCGCCTGCCATATAACTCTCGAACATAGCATTGCCGTAGTTGCCTGTGTACCAGCTGTCGGTGACCTGTTGTGAGTAGGGGCCGCTATACTGGAACATAATTACCGGGTACTGCTTGCTTGCATCGAAATCGGCCGGCTTTATCATCCAGCCGTTCAGCTGCACACCATCGCTTGTCGTGAAAGTAAAGAACTCCTTGGTCGGCATATCGAACTTTGTCAGACGCTGCTTGAGGTCGCTGTTGTCGATGAGTGTCTTAATGACATTACCCTTGTTGTCGTTTGTGGTTACAACGTGCGGTGTGTTTATGCTTGAATAGGTATTTATAAAGTATTTCATACCATTGCTGAAGACTGCGCTGTTGCTGCCGTCCTTGGCTGTGAGCTTTGTCTTCTTGCCCTTGGCATTTACCTTATATATATATTCGCGCAGTGGGCTGCCTTCGTTGCTCGAGTAGTAGAACTCGTTCTTCTTGCTGTCCCAACCATAGAAATGCTTCACCTCGAACTCGCCTTTTGTAATGGGACGCACAAGAATGCCATCGATGGTGTAGAGGTAGAGGTGGTTGTATCCGCTACGCTCGCTCTGTAGCACAAAGTGTTTGTCGTAGAACTCTATGCCGGCATATACCTGCTCGTTGAGGTAGGTGTCGCTCTCCTCACGCAGTATTGTCTTGCTGCTTCCCGAGCGTGGGTTGACTGCCTGTATCTCCATAACACTCTGGTGCCTGTTCAGTGTAAGCACGGCAAGCACATCGGGGTTCTTGGTGAACTTTATGCGCGGGATATATCCCTCTTCGGGGATATTCACGTCGAGCTTGCGTGTCACACGGCTCTTTATGTCGAACGAGTGAACCGAAATCTTTGAGTTTGCAGCACCGGCAACAGGGTATTTGAAACTGTATGGCTCGCAGAAATCGTCGAACTCCACATTAGCTTCTCCTGTAGGGATATACATAGGCATATCATACATCATAACCTCGCTCTCGTCATATTTTATATATGCGAGCATCTTGCTGTCGGCACTGAAATCGTATGAGCAGTTGTTCATAAACTCCTCCTCGTTCACCCAGTCGGGTATGCCGTTGATTATCTTTCGGAACTCACCGTCGGTAGTTATCTGCACCTCGGCATTGTCGAACATCAGCTTTACGATGAAGATGTTGTTGTCGCGTACAAAGGCAATCATAGTACCGTCGGGCGAGAACTTTGGAACCTGCTGTGCTCCGTTCTGTGAAAGGGCTTCTACTTTGTTGTTCTTGCGGCTGTAGATGTAGTGCTCGGCTGTGAAAGAGTTGCGGTAGATGCCTTTTGTCTTTGTCTGCAACAGTATCAATTGCTCATCGGGTGAGAACTGATAGCCGTCGATGTGTTTCTGGTCGAAACCGCGTGCTGTTGCGGCATTGAAAAGCGTGTCTACAATCGCACCGTTCTTGAACGAACCTTTGAGAATCATAGAGTGGTCATCGCTCATACGTGCAAAGTGCTCACCGTCGGCCATTGGCTTGATGGCTGCGTATGTCTGAGGCCAATAACCGCCATACATTACATCGTTCAGCGTCACCTTGTCACCGGCAACGGCCGAGAGTGACACAGCAAACAGTGTGATTAACGAAAATAGTAGTTTCATAATAGTTTATTTTAGTTTATAATTTCATTTATCAAGCAGAAAACTGAAAGGTTGTATTGTAAAGCGCTAACTTGCAGTTTCATCTTTCACTTTTCATCTTTCATCTTTCATCTTTCACCTTTAACCCCACTTCGTGGGCTTGAACCTTGGCTGCGCTCGCTGTAAAAGCTCAA
>CALBKR010000234.1 GCA_937896105.1 uncultured Bacteroidales bacterium | reverse complement strand
AAGAGATATTTAGGGCCGAGGGCTATTGCACGGGCAATGGCGGCACGTTTCTGCATACCGCCCGATAGTTCTTCGGGGTATTTGTCCTGCGCCTCGATGAGGTTCACCCTGTCGAGGCAGGCTTTTGCGCGAGCCTCACGCTCCCTGTAGGTCATTGTCGAGAACATATCGAGCGGGAACATAACGTTCTCGAGCACACTCATAGAATCGAACAACGCTGCGCTCTGGAACAACATTCCAATCTCGCGTCTTATGGCTATTTTCTCCTTCTCCTTGAGTGTGGTTATGTCGCGGTCGTCGTAAAAAATCTTTCCCTTGTCGGGGGTGAGCAGGCCGACAATGCACTTCATAAGTACGGTCTTTCCTGCACCGCTCTGGCCGATAATCAGGTTTGTTATGCCATTGTCGAAGGTGGCGTTGATGTCTTCGAGAACCGTTTTCCCTTCGAACAGCTTGTGTATGGAACCTATCTGTATCATTGCATCATTATATTTGTCAGTATAACATCGGCAAACAGTATCAGCACGCTGCAGCTTACTACGGCGTTGGTGCTGGCCTTGCCAACCTCTATTGAGCCTCCCTTCACGGTGTATCCGTAGAACGATGCCACCGATGTGATGATGAAGGCGAAGAAGAAACTCTTGATGATGCTGTACCAGATGAACCAGGCTGTGAATTCGTGCTGCAGGCCAAGTGTAAGCTCTTCGGCCGACATAAGCCCTGTGAGTTTTCCTATGAGGAATGCTCCGCCAACGCCGGCTGCTATGCTGAATATCACAAGGATGGGTATTGTAAGTACAAGTCCTGTTATCTTGGGCAGTATAAGATAGTTTGCCGAGTTCACGCCCATCATTTCAAGTGCGTCAATCTGCTGTGTCACCCTCATTGCGCCTATCTCCGATGTGATGTTTGAGCCTACCTTTCCGGCCAGTATAAGGCACATTATGGTCGATGAGAATTCGAGCAGGAGCACTTCGCGTGTGGCGTATCCTGTGACGAATTTCGGCATCCAGGGGCTCTCGACATTGGTCTTCATCTGTATGCAGAGCAGTGCGCCGATGAAGAGCGAGATGATGAGCACGATGGGGATTGAATTTACTCCCAGCTGATATATTTCGTGTAGCGTGCGGCGGTAGTACATCCTGAATCTCTCGGGGCGTCTAAGCACCTTTTTCATCAGTAGCAGATAGCTTCCGAATGTCTTTATTGAGTCGACAAGAAACATATTTTCGTTCAATTGGTGTGCAAAGGTACTAATTTTTGTCTTTTAATAGTGTTAATAAATATTACAATGTTCGCAATCGTTGCCCTTTGCTTCTTATAAAACGGGATTTTTTTGTGCATACGGCAAAAATGCATTATCTTCGCCACAAGGAAAAGATTCGGAACCTGATATGGAAATGGATATTACTGGCAAAAACGAGGAGAGTGTTGTATTGCGCACCGAGAATCTGGTGAAGAAATATGGCAAGCGTACTGTCGTTAACAATGTGTCGTTCAACGTGAAGCAGGGTGAGATTGTTGGTCTTTTGGGACCTAACGGAGCCGGCAAGACGACATCGTTCTACATGACGACCGGTCTGGTAATACCCAATGGCGGACGTATTTTCCTTAACGACAAGGAGATTACGAAATACCCTGTCTACAAACGTGCCCGTGCCGGTATCGGTTATCTGGCTCAGGAGGCAAGTGTGTTCCGCAAGATGACTGTAGAAGACAATATCGCATCGGTTCTTGAGCTTACTGGCAAGCCGCTTGAATATCAGAAGGAAAAACTCGAGAGCCTCATCACGGAATTCCGCCTGCAGAAGGTTCGCAAGAACTACGGTGACCGCCTCTCCGGAGGTGAGCGCCGCAGAACGGAGATTGCGCGTTGTCTGGCTATCGACCCCAAGTTCATTATGCTCGATGAACCGTTTGCCGGTGTCGACCCCATCGCTGTCGAGGATATCCAGTATATCGTGTGGAAACTGAAGGACAAGAATATCGGTATTCTCATTACCGACCATAATGTGCAGGAGACTTTGAGCATCACCGACCGTGCCTATCTGCTTTTTGAGGGACGTGTCCTTTTTGAGGGAACCCCCGAAGAACTTGCCGAAAACCCGACTGTGCGCGAGAGATACTTGGGACGCGATTTTGTGTTGCGTAAACGTGAGTTCCAACTTTGATACTCAGGAATGAGTAATGGCTTTTTGTAATTCGTTGCTATGAAAAAATTTTTGTTCATTGTTGCCGTTTCTTTTTTTCCCTTATGCAGTTTAAGTTATGCACAAAATGAGAATGTGATTGATGACGAGCTGCAATTGACAATTGAAAAAACGGAGGAGGAACTTATAAGCATAAATATAATACTCAAGTCTCAGCCGGAGCCTTCACGTATGAAATCGACCGGTGATGTCATCAAGGACAGGAACTTGCAACGTGCATTTGTTGTAAAGAACTTAAAGGAGCAATCCCACAAGAAACAGGCAGGGTTGCTTGAACTGTTGCGTGATGCAGAGGTTCGCGGTGCTGTTTCAAATATTGACTGCCATTGGATAGCTAATGTTATAACTTGTGATGCAACCAAGGATGTTATAGCAAAATTGGCTTTTCATCCCGATGTGCTTGCTATCGGGCATAACAGGGAGTTTCAAATTATAGAAGGTTGGGATGCCGAAGAGGTCCAAGCAACAGCAACTGCGGCAAGTTCACATAGTGCAACACCACATGTCTTGCAGGTAAATGCCGATGATGTATGGGCACAAGGGTATACCGGCAAAAATGTGGTAGTCGCAATTCTTGACTCTGGAACTAACCCCGACCACTACGACCTTAGAGACCACTTGTGGATAGGATATGCCGATACTGATGGTGATGGCGAGAAAGATGACCCGATAAATGGTTGGAATTTTATTGGGAAGAACTCTAATATTACTGATGATTTCGGCCATGGAACACACTGTGCCGGAATTGTCTGTGGTGATGGAACTATCGGAAATATAACGGGTGTGGCGCCCGACGCTACCCTTATGACAGTTAAGGTTGTGAACAGGAATGGTGGTGGAACGCCGGCGCAGATGGTATCGGGTGTTGAGTTTGCAATCGAGAATGGAGCGAACATACTCAGTATTTCTTTGGGTTTCAAGAGCTCGCAGATAAGTGAGGCCGACATTGTTATGTTGAGGCGAACCTTCGAGAGCGTATTGTCTTCAGGAGTTGTAGTCTGTGCTGCAGCCGGTAACGACGGTGACAGCTATGGTGCTCCCGATAATGTCGATTATCCGGCGGCTTGTCCGCCGCCATATCTGCATCCCGACCAGCAGACCAACGCCGGTGGCTTGACAAGTGTAATATGTGTAGGTTCTGTCAATGCCAACGATGATTATGTGAGCAGCTCTTCGTGTGGGCCTTCTACCTGGCAGGGTACGGAGTTTGATGATTATCCTTATGATTCAGAGCACATAGGTCTTATACGCCCCGATATATGCGCTCCGGGCGAATTGGTGTACTCGTTGAAACACGACGAGAACAACAAGTACAAATATATGTCGGGAACATCTCAGGCAACGCCCTGTGTAGCGGGTGTAATAGCACTTATGCTCGAGAAAAATCCCTCGCTCATCCCGGCACAGGTTTGCGAGACAATAGAGACGACTGCCAAGAAACTCTCCGAAACAAAGAATAACTATACCGGTTCAGGCCGCATCGATGCACTTGCTGCCGTAAATAGCCTCGAGGTCGGTGCTGTCCGTCCGTTTGTCGTGCTCGAGAGTTATACTCCGAGATCAATGTCTGCCGGGGGTAATAAGGAGATTGAATTTGTGGTTTCAAATACCGGTGGAGGTGCCGGCAACAGTGTGAAAGCTGTACTTTCAACAAGTGATACCTATGTTACGATAGTCAACGGTACGGTTGAACTTGGTTCCATTCAAAGCGGAGAGACGGCCGAGGGGACATTTACAATAAGTGCAGGCACTGGTGTCCCGAATGGTCACACAGCTTATATAACGATATCCGATGGTATATATGTGTGGCGTGAGGATATTGAGATAGTGTTCAGTCACAATGCAAGAATTGTGTATCACTCAAGCACTCCTGCTGTTGTTGAACTTGGCAATAATGTTACCTTGAATGTAAATATGATAAACAGGGGTACAGTTGCTACAACCGGTGAAACCAAAGTCTTGTTGGAAACCGCTTCACCCTATGTTACAATAGTCGATGGCGAGGCGCTGCTTGGCCCTATGGGAGTGAATGAGGAACAGGTTGCTGAATTTGTTGTCAATATCGATGAATCTATGCCAGATAACAGCTCGGCAAGCTTTGATGTTTATGCCGTCCCAAATAACTATGCTGTAGCGGAGGATCTTGTATATGAATTTGAAACCGTACTGGATGAAAATGGCGATGTGAAGAGCGGTCTTGATTCCTGGACAACCTTCGATGCAAGCGATGATGGCCGCAGCCATCCTTGGTGGCACTCGTCTGTCGCGGGTATTCACAGGGTTGAAACGGTGGGTGAAGCGCATTCCGGAAAAGGTCAGATGATGAGTGAGACCTATTGCCAGGCGGCAATGATGGAATACTCTATGCCCATAGATAACTACCTTGTTTCTCCAAAGGTAAGAGCAACAGCAGACAGTAAGTTCAGTTTTTGGGCGCGTGTCCATTCAAATATATGGTATGGCGAACATTTTTGTGTAGCTGTTTCAGAGACTGGCAACTCGTCGGCGTCCGATTTTACTGTTCTTCAGGAGTGGACTATAACTAAGGAATGTGGCTCGGAGTGGGTACAGTTTACCGTTGATTTGAGTTCATACAAGGGTAAGGATATATACGTAGCCATACGTCATTTCTTTACGGCTGAGCAATGGAAAGATGTGGATAGCGGTTGGGGTACATACATCTTGCACGTTGATGATGCAGTGTTTCATAATGTAATAGATGTCTCGACCGAGTTCGTGTACGACAATTACAGCTACTTTTCTTTGGCTATTGAAGGTAATCCCTTGGCGGCTCCATCCAATGTAACAGCGACAATAGTCGATGCCCAATCCATTGCCATATCGTGGAGTGCTGTCAATAATGCCCAGAGTTACAATGTCTATCGTAACGGAATATATTTGGCGAATACAACCGGACTCTCATATACCGATGAGGGGCTTTCTGCCGATACCGAATACAGCTATAGCGTGGCGGCGGTCTACAACAACAAGGAGTACGAACGCTCGGAAGAGGTGGTTGCGGTTACAATGAAAGCCGATTACAGTGTGAAGGTAAAGAATGTGTTGCCCGGTACACTTGTAGCCGGTGAGAATGAGCTTGCCATAACGGTTGTGAATAACGGCATATATGGGCAGAAATCGAGAAGCACCTTGACACTTTCGGCAAGCGAGCCGGGTGTTGAAATAGCCCCGTCGAGCGTAGGTGTCAATGCTTTGCCGGCCGGTGCCGAGGCTACTAGGTATTTTACCATTGTTGTCGATGCGTCATTGCCCGATGGTCACGCAGTTGATTTTAAAGCCTGTATAACTGAGGTTTTCGAGGACAAAAATAATTGGGAGTGTTTTTTTACGCTGATGGGGGGGGATACTGCAGTTAGTATAGATGATGTGCAGGCTGGTGAGAAAGTGGATGGGGTTGTATATGACCTCTGCGGCAGGCGTGTGGAGGAACCCCAAAAAGGTATATATATTGTGGAAGGCAAAAAGATACTCGTAAAATAGAGACCTTGTCTCTGTTGTTTGCTCCGGCTTGTCAACTAAATCGCTTTTTACTTGATTTTGTGCTCAAATTGTTGTATTTTTGTGCGCTTAATTTCGGGGTATAGTGTGTGCCTCCGTGGCGCGGCGCTGTTGCTACGCCCGTTTTAATAGGAAATCATTAAAATTTTTACATAATGGAATTTACACTTAAAAATCAGGATGCTACAAGTGCAATCCTTTCGGTAAACATTCAGGAGGCCGATTATTCGGCTTTGGTTGAGAAGCAGTTGAAGAATTTCCGCCAGAAGGCCAACATTCCGGGTTTCCGTCCGGGTATGGTACCTATGGGCTTGATAAAGAAACAGTACGGCACAGCTGTAAAGGCCGAGGAGATTAACAAGTTGTTGCAGACAAAGATATTCGAGTATATCAGGGAGAACAAAATCGATATGCTTGGTGAGCCTCTGCCCATAGAGGAGCAGCAGGCCGGCATCAATATGGCCGAGGACAAGGATTTTACTTTCGAGTTCGAGATTGCTCTCGCTCCCAAGTTCGATGCAGTCCTTGACAAGAACGACAAACTGGCATACTACAGGATACAGCCCACCGAGGAGATGATTCAGGGACAGGTAAATGCTTACGCACAGCGTTGCGGCGAGTACAAGCAGGTGGAGTCTTATGAGAACGGCGATATGCTCAAAGGTACTCTTGCCGAGGCTGTCGAGGACGGTATCGTTGTACGTGAGGCTGTGATGATGCCTTCGTATATGAAGAACGATGACCAGAAGGCTCTCTTCGCCGGTGTCAAGGTGAACGATGTTGTGACATTCAACCCTTCGGTTGCATTCGATGGCAACGAGGCTGAACTTTCTTCACTCCTTAAGGTAGAGAAGAACGAGGTTGCCGCACACAATGGCGAGTTTACATTCACTGTGAGCGAGATTACACGTTTCGTGGCAAGCGAAATCAACCAGGCTGTGTTCGACGCTGCATTCGGCAAGGATGCAGTGAAGAGCGAGGAGGAGTTCCGCGCGAAGATTGCCGAGCAGTTCGAGGCTCGTTTCGAGGTTGAGAGCGATTACAAGCTGTTGATGGATGTACGTGACTACCTTATGGAGAAAGTCGGCAAGCTCGAGTTCAACGAGGCTATCCTGCGTCGTATTATGGATTCGAACAAGGCTGAGGGTGCCGAGGCTGTCAGCGAGGAGGAATTCCAGAAGAGCCTCACCGAGCTCCGTTGGCACCTTGTTAAAGAGCAGCTCGCGAAGAAGTTCGAGGTGAAGATCGATGACAACGATGTTCTCGAGGTTGCGAAGGGCGCTACACGCGACCAGTTCGCACAGTACGGTATGGCAAACGTTCCCGACGACCTGCTCGAGAACTATGCGAAGGAGATGCTCAAGCAGGAGAAGACACGTGAGGCGCTCATCAACCGCGCAGTCGATGTGAAGCTTATCCAGGCAGTCAAGGGCGCAGTGACCTTGGACGAGGAGAAGGTTTCTGTAGAGGATTTCAACAAAAAGGTGTCCGAAAACGCTTAATATATAGATAAAGGGTATTGTTCCGGCCTATTGGCTTTGCCCGATAGGCCGGAATTTTTGGATAATTACTAATATAAGTCGTATGGAGAGAGATGATTTCAAGAAGTATGCTACCAAGCATCTTGGTATGAACAGTATGGTGCTCGACGATGTGATAAAGGCTCAGTCGCAGTATCTTAACCCATATATCCTCGAGGAGAGACAATTGAATGTGACTCAGATGGATGTCTTTTCGCGTCTGATGATGGACAGGATTATATTCCTTGGAACGCAGATTGACGATTACACAGCCAACACCTTGCAGGCGCAGTTGCTCTATCTCGATTCTGTCGATAGCGGCAAGGATATTTCAATATACATAAATTCTCCCGGCGGCTCTGTGTATGCCGGCTTGGGATCTATGATACTACGCAGTTCATCTC
>CALBKR010000233.1 GCA_937896105.1 uncultured Bacteroidales bacterium | reverse complement strand
GTGATAGCCGGATTAATGTGGCAACCGCTTATGCCACCGATAGTGTAGGCCATAGCTACAACTGCAAGACCGAAAGCCAAAGCAGTACCTACAACTGTTGAAGCCAAAGTAGGATCATTTGATGTACAACCGAGACTAACGGCAACACCGCAACCCATAAGCACCAGCACCATAGTACCGATAGCTTCTGCCAAATACTTTTTCATAAATGTAGTGTTTTAAATTGTTTGTATTAAAAAAAGAACTTTAATCGTATAACAGATACAAACGTACGGATTAAGATTCAATAATAAAAATTATGTCGCACATTTTTACCATACGGGCAACACACATGCCCGCTGCGGTCACATTCAGACAATGAACAGCAGTTCCCTATACTTAGGTAGAGTCCACAACTCGTTGTCAACAACCAGTTCGAGCTGGTCGATATGGCCGCGTATCTCTTCGAGCATAGGTGCAACTGTGTCGTGATAGGCGATGGCCTTGTCGCGCTCGGAAGAGATGCGGTTTGCTACCTTGCGGCGCTCGACAAGCTCGGCAACGAGACGGCGTATTTCGGAAACGTGCGCGGCCATCTGCTTCACAAGTTCGATATTCTCGGCCGAGAGACGGTCGCCCTCGGATTTACCGATTACCTGCTCCATCTTTATCACATTATCGAGAAGCGAACTCTGGTATTTAGTTGCGGTGGGGATTATGTGGTTCAGTGCAAGGTCGCCAAGCACGCGTGCCTCTATCTGTATTTTCTTGGTATACATTTCCCACTTTATCTCGTTGCGTGCCAAGAGCTCGGTTTCTGTCATCACATCCATATCACGGAACATTGAAACACTCTCCTTGTCGAGATAACGGTCGAAGATGATGGGCGCACTCGCCTCGCAGTCGAGACCTCGACGGGCTGCCTCGCGACGCCACTCATCGCTGTAGCCGTTGCCGTCAAAGCGCACAGGCTTGCTGTATTTGATATATTTGCGTATTATCTTCACAAGGGCATCCTCTTTAGTGTGACCTTTGTCGATAAGGGCATCCACCTCTCGCTTGAAGATGGTGAGCTGCTCGGCCATAGCGGTATTGAGGGCTATCATTGCCGATGCACAGTTAGCCTCTGCGCCTACAGCACGGAACTCGAAACGGTTACCGGTAAAGGCAAACGGTGAGGTGCGATTACGGTCGGTATTGTCTATCATCAACTCCGGGATGGACGGTATGTTCAGGCGCAGTTCGCGCTTGCTGAGGATTTTTACCACATCATCGGTTGTTTCCATATGGTCGAGAACCGAGGAGAGGTGCGAGCCGAGGAAACTGGAGATAATTGCCGGTGGCGCCTCTGCTGCTCCAAGGCGGTGAGCGTTGGCTGCCGACATTATACTCGCCTTGAGCAGGCCGTTATGACGGTAAATTGCAGCAAGAGTATTCACCACAAAGGTGATGAAACGGAGATTGTCCTTGTCGTTCTTGCCGGGTGCCATAAGCAGCACACCCGTATC
>CALBKR010000232.1 GCA_937896105.1 uncultured Bacteroidales bacterium | reverse complement strand
CTTCCCTTGTCGGGGGCAATAATCCTGTTTATGATGCGCAGGAGGGTGGTCTTGCCGGCGCCGTTTGGCCCTAAAAGGCCATATATTGAGCCTTGCGGTATCGACAGCGACACATCGTCGAGTGCCGTGTGCCCCGCAAACCTCTTTGTAATGTTCTCAATCCTTATCAAATCCATCTTTATACTTTTACTATCAACAGGCAAATGTACATAAAATTTCGATATAAGCGTTTTTTTATTTAAATTTGCAAAGGTGTTGCACCTAAAAATGTTATTATGCTAAAGGGTAAAAAGGTTCTTATATTCGATTTGGGCGGTGTGGTCATCGACCTGCATATTGACCGCTCTTTCAAGGCGATGATGTCATTGGGTGTTCCGGAAGCTATGCTCACCGAGCAGGGTTGCCTTATGAACACCAATATGATGATGTATGACCGTGGCGACATAACCACCGACTGTATGTTCGGGTATATTAAGTCCTTTATCCCCGAGGCAGCACGCGAGGCCTATGGCGAGCGTCTCGACAGTGAGGTGCAGCGCGTGTGGAATCTTATGCTCGGCAATGTGCCGGTTGAGAAGCTGGAGTGTCTTGAGAGGTTGCGTGCGCAAGGTTACCGCGTTGTGATGCTCAGCAACACCAACGAGGGACATTGGCCGCAGATAGAGCGCCTGTTTGTAGAGGCTGGCGGCAAGCTGCCGTCGCAATGCTTCGATGCGCTGTATCTCTCGTACCTTATGCGCCTGCGCAAGCCCGAGCCCGAGATATTCCGCACCCTGCTCGACAGCGAGGGTGTCACGGCATCCGAGTGCATCTTCTTCGACGACTCGGCCGAAAACTGCGCTGCGGCGCGTGCAATGGGCATCGATGCCGTGGTTATGGAGCGTAATGCTCCGTGGAGCGGACTGTTTGATTGAATGATAGAGCAATGCAACTGATAACCGACATATCCGATTTTGACAAGAAACCTTGTGCCGCTACCATCGGCTCGTTCGACGGTGTCCACACCGGGCACATCGCAATGTTGAGCGAGTTGCGTGCCGCGGCCGCCGAAAAGGGTCTGCCGCTCGTTGTGGTGACCTTTGCCAACCATCCCCGTCTGCTTTTCAACAGCGAAAGCACACCCTTTCTGCTCACTCCCGGCAGTGTCAGGGAAGAACTTCTTGCATCGGCCGGAGTCGACTGTTGCGTGATGCTCGATTTCGACCGTGCAATGGCATCGATGTCTGCCGAGCACTTTATGCGCGAGGTGCTTGTGGAGCGTCTCGGCGTGCAGTTGCTTGCAGTGGGTTACGACCACCATTTCGGCAAGCCTGCGGCAGGTGAGGGGCTCGAGCAGTATATCTCCTATGGCCGCAAGTATGGCGTCGAGGTCTTTGGCACAAAGCCCTTTGCAGTAGGTGATACCATTGTCAGTTCATCGGCTGTGCGCCGTGCCCTTTCGGCAGGCGATGTAGAGGCTGCAAAGGACTTTTTAGGGCGCAGTTATGCTCTGCACGGAACAGTTGTCCACGGAGCCGGAATAGGGCGTCAGTTAGGCTTCCCCACTGCAAACATATCATTGCCCGATGCAATGCAGCAGCTCCCTGCCGATGGGGTCTACGAGGTGGATGTGACACTCGATGGTGACAACTATAAAGGGGTGATGAACATTGGCAGGAAACCTACCGTTGCAAGCGGCAAGGAGCGCACGCTCGAGGTGCATATCATCGGTTTCGAAGGTGATATATACGGCAGGCCTGTCACTGTAGAGTTCGTGCGGCGTCTGCGTGGCGAGCAGAGTTTTGTAAATATCGATGCCTTGCGTTTCCAGATAGAGGTCGATGTGGCAAGGGTGAAACGAGGAATTTGACGGCTATGAAAAGGATTTCACAAGTTATACTTCAGATACTCCTTCTCCTTGTGCTCTATTATGCGCTCCAGGTGCTGTTTCTCACATTGTCGCAATGGGTGACAATATACATCGCATCACACGCGGGGAGTATCCC
>CALBKR010000231.1 GCA_937896105.1 uncultured Bacteroidales bacterium | reverse complement strand
GAGCTACTCAACAGCCGGCGCTTTGAGCAGCTGATAGAGACTATGCGCAAGGAGTACCGTTACATTCTCATCGACTGCCCACCCATTGACATCGTTGCCGACACGCAGATTATCGAGAAGTATTGCGACCGCACACTGTTTGTCATCCGTGCAGGCCTGCTTAACCGCGAGATGCTTGGAGAGTTGCAGGACATATATGAAAAGAAGCGCTTTAAAGGGCTCTCTATGGTACTCAACGGCACACACAGCGGTGGCGGCGGCAAGTACAGCTACAAATATGGATATAGCTATGGTTATGGATACGGTTATGGATACGGATACCACTACCACCAGAAAAAGTAAAAAGTGAAAGGTGAAAACTTAATTAACCTTTCACCCTTTAGTTTTCCGCTTTCACATTTAACATTTTAGTTTATTATACCGTGTGGCCATTCAATAAAAAAAGAGCAATTGCGGCAAGCGGCATCCTGCAGGGTGCAGTCGACCATCACTCCCACATACTTCCGGGAGTAGACGATGGTGTGGAGACTATGGAAGAGGCGTTGCGGATATTGTCAAGATATGAAAAAATAGGCATAAAGAGCGTCTGGCTCACCCCACACATAATGGAGGATGTACCCAACACACCCGAGAAGCTGATTGCACGCTTTGAAGAACTGAAAGCCGCATACAAGGGCTGCATCGAGCTGAACCTTTCCGCAGAGTATATGATTGACAACAACCTGCATAAATTGCTGCAAGGTGAAGGCGTGTTGCTCCCAATTGGCAACAAAGGCAACCATCTGCTGGTCGAGACATCCTACTATAACCCACCGATGCGCTTCAAGGAGACACTAAGGCAGATAAAGTCACTGGGGTACCACCCATTGCTTGCTCACCCCGAGCGCTATATGTACATGGACAACGATGAATACCGCCGCCTGCGCGAGGAAGGAATAAAATTCCAACTGAACATCGTTTCGCTTGCCGGGGGATATGGCCGTGCTGTAAAGAAGAAAGCCGAGTGGCTGCTCGAGAACAGGCTCTACAGCGTCTGCGGCAGCGACCTGCACAGCGAAGATGCAATAGAGTACATCAAGGAGTGCAAGCTGAACAATAGGCAGATTGAGTTGATGAAGGAATTGCTGCATAGCAATATATAAAGCCAAGGGATTTACAAGAACGGGCAATCAAAGCCTTGGCCTTAAAAAGGAATGAATAAACTCACAAATAAAATGAAGATAGGAGTACTCACACTGCAACTGCATAACAACTTTGGGGGAATACTCCAGGCATACGCTCTGCAGAGGAGTCTTGAAAAGCTTGGTCACAGTGCTATTCTCATTGACAAATCAAGGTATGTGAGCCTTGGCCCTTGGTATAAGAAGTACCCTGTTTATATAAAGAGAGGCATTAACAGATACATATTGGGCAAGGATATTATCGTAAAAGCCGATGTCGAACAAAACCGCGTTCCTAAAGCCATAGCAAAATATATTGAGCCTTTTATTGAAAAAAACATAAAGAGAATCTACACCATAGATTTTTCCAATATAAAGGAAAGGGACTTTGATGTACTGATAGCCGGCAGCGACCAAATTTGGAGACCGCAGTACTTTTTCTCAAAGATAGAGAATGCCTACTTTGATTTTGCAAAAGATTGGGATGTAAGACGCATCGCATACGCGACATCTTTTGGGACAGAAGAGTGGGAATATAAAGAAGAACAAACAAATAACTGCGCTGCACTGCTTAAGAAATTCAATGCAGTGTCCGTGAGAGAATCTTCCGCTGTAATATTATGCAACGAATACTTTGGGGTAAAAGCAGAGCACGTACTGGACCCGACAATGCTACTCAGCAAGGAGGACTACATTAAACTCTTTAAAGATTACAATGCTGCACAAAGCGATGGAAACCTTTTCTGCTACATTCTTGACGAAGGAGAAGAGAAAAAAAACATCATTGATTGCATAGCAAAGGAGAAAGACCTAAAACCGTTCTATGTAAACTCAAGATATGAAGACCCAAATGCACCGCTTGAAGAACGTATACAACAACCCGTTGAAAAATGGTTACGTGCATTTTATGATGCAGAGTTTGTGATTACCGATTCGTTCCACGCTTGTGTATTCTCTATAATATTCAACAAGCCATTCATTGTCTACGGTAACAAAGAAAGAGGGCTGGCAAGATTTAATTCTCTTTTAAGTATCTTTAAATTGGAAGAACGCATTGTTTCGACGGAGAAAGAGGCCCTCAAAGCATTGTCTACACCCGTAGACTGGAACAAAGTAAATCTCATACACGAACAATGGAAAGAGAAATCAATATCTTTCCTCAAGGATAACTTATGCAAACAGCAATGACTGAAGGACTTATTGGAGTAATAGTTCCTGTATACAAAGTCGAGAAATATATTGCAGAGTGCATTGAAAGCATTCTGGCGCAGACATACACAAAATTCCGCCTGATACTTGTTGATGACGGCACGCCCGACAATGCCGGCAAGATATGTGATGAATTTGCAAAGAAAGACTCACGCATAACTGTTATCCACCAAGAGAATGCAGGTGTAACACGAGCCAGGGCACGAGGGGTTGAAGAGGCGAGTGACTGTGAATTCATTACGTTTGTTGATGGAGATGATATGCTTGCTGAGACTGCCTTGGAAGAATATACATCATTAATGTCCAGTGATGTCGACATCGTATTAAACTCTACATTTTATACAGAACAAGATAGATCTATACCAATATCGCCTTTCTATAGTTTCTCCGGGGATAGACAATGTATAAAAGAATTCAGAAGCAAAATGATTTCAACAAAAGGTGGTATGCCTTGGGGAAGACTCTTCAGGAAAAGCATTATAACAAAGAATGTCTTTGACATCCCTAGAGAAATCTTCTATGGAGAAGATGCAATAATGAACTGTAGAATTGCATTCAATACAGAAAAGGATTTCGCAATTATAAACAAACCGCTATATTTCTATAGACAAAAAAACGAAGGCGTGTGTCAAAGATTTTCACATGAGCACGATTACGAAGAATTATTAAGGAGATATATCCTTGAATCCATTCCAAATTCTTATCTAATTACACATTACAACGACTATGTTTGGAGAAGGCTATGGATTTGGGAATCTTTATATAACAATTCAATCAAAAAGCCCAATTGGTACAATACTACATTCCATAAGACATTAGTTGAGGAGATAAAAAAAGGGGGCTGCAATATTGATAAATATGACTGGCTGTTGCTAAAATATGGCAATCCTATTATTAGATTTTCAGTTATCACAACAAGAAAAATAAAAAATCTCTTTTTCAAGATATTATGTCAAAAGAAAGGATTGGAGTAATCGTTCCTGTATACAAAGTCGAAAAATACATTGCCGAGTGCATTGACAGCATTCTGGCGCAGACATACACGAACTTCAGCCTGATACTCGTTAATGACGGTACACCGGACAATGCCGGAAAAATCTGCGATGAATACGCAAAAAAAGATTCACGTATTACCGTTATCCACCAGGAGAATGCCGGTGTAACCCGAGCTAGAGCACGCGGAGTTGAAGAGGCCAGCGACTGCGAATGGATAACATTTGTGGATGGGGATGACACAATAATAAAAGAGGCTTTTGAACATCTTATAGCAAAAAGTTCAAATAGGCACGACATAATTATCAGCCATTTTGAGGGATACACATATCCAAAATCAGAATCCATAAATATTGAAGACTATCGACAATACATAATTTCTGGAAACAAATTAAGCTGTGGTCCATGCAGTAAATTGTACAGAAGAACCCTTTTCAATAAGTTTTGTTTTGATATTCCACCAAACATTGTATACGGAGAAGACCTGATTATGAACATCAGGATTGCATACAATACAAAAAAAAACATTGCAATTACTCCTTTTATAGTCTATAACTACAGGATACGCCCCGAGAGTGCTTTTCACAGCTTTAAGAACTTGTTAACGTACCAAGAAGAGTTCTTCAAAAATTTAGAGCAATCTATTCCCAAAGAAAAGATTAATGAGGCGCTACCATATGTCACGATGCGGGCTCTAGATAACTGGCGAATGTTTTACCTCTACTCTAGCAAAAAGGTTGAGAAGGATGATCAAGCATTTGTCAAAAGAGTAAAAACATATATTTCAGAGAGCAACTATAAATTAGGAATATTTGACAAGATACAGCTCTACTGTCCTATAAGATTTATTAGATTCATCGCTGTAAATGTTCATAAAATAAAAAACATTTTAAAGCACTAATATAAAAGGTTGTATAGGAACAATTGTTCCCGTATATAATGTCGGGAAGGTACAGAACATAATTTGTTGAAAGCATTCTGGCACAGACATATACCAAATTCCGCCTAATACTCGTTGATGACGGCACACCGGACAATGCCGGCAGAATCAGCGATGAATATGCAAAAAAGGACTCAAGAATAACTGTAATTCATCAATAGAATGCCGGAGTGACCCGTACACGCGCTAAGGGGGTTGAAGAAGCCGCCAAATGTGAATTCGTTACATTTATCGATAGAGATGACATACTTAAAATTAATTCTTTGCAGACATTCAATAACGATTTTTCTGAAAATACAGATATTGTAATGTCAAGGATGGACATAATAAATGAAGAAGAACTGATTGACCGCCTCTTCAATGCAATACCGACAGAAAAGCAACATTTATATAAGACTTTCTTCTTGGAACGTAGATTTTGGGCTTGGGAACGCAGATACAACAACCAAATAAACAGATTTGAATACTGCAACAGGAATTTCCACAAGCTATTGATATCTGATATAAACAGCAAAAATACCCATTAGACACATCTTGCAAATTATTGTTGACAAAGACAAATCCAAGAACAAGATTCTTTGTCATAATGTCAAGAAAAGCAATATATATTATTTGCAGGAAAACCAACACCAGACTCATATAATGAATATCTGCATTACCAACTACGATTTAAGTCCACAATTCATAGGTGGCATAAAACGCGTCTCATCCATCTTGGCTAAAGAATGGATAAAGGATAACAATGTCTACTTCCTATGTATTTCTCCAGCAGGTAATCAGATTAAGGAAATATGTGGTATTCCACAGACTCACTTGCCTGTGCCCGAAGATATCAACTCAGACAAAAATCTCGATTTCTTCATTCGTTTTGTAAACGAGAATAAAATAGACATAATTCTACACCAACATAGCGATAACCTGTCATTCACAGAGTTATGTATTAATGTCAAGAAGAAAACAGGAATTAAACTTATCACTACAAGACATTTTGCAATTAGCCATAATGAGGATATTACAAAACACGCTTTCTTCATCAAATACAAACTCCAGAAATCGCCTATTGCATGGTTAAAGGATTTCTTGTTTTTTATAAAATACTACCTTTACAAAGGTCGACGCAATATAAAGAATGACAACAGGCTTTATAAGCATATAATTTCCAATTCCGACAAATTCGTTTTATTGTCAGATAGCTTTGTCAAGGAATTAGAGACACGGCTGGATTTGACTGAAGCTGAAAAAGACAAAATATGTGCTATAAACAACCCAATAGAACTTGTTAAACATAAAATCACGCCAAAGAAGAAAAGGGTACTTTGGTGTGGAAGAGTCGAGTATGGTACAAAAAGGGTTGACCGCATTATAGAAATATGGAAAAATATAGCTTCAAGACACCCCGATTGGGATTTATATATCATGGGAAGTGGCAATATTGAAAATTTTAAAACCATTACTCAAAAATACAATATACGGAATGTCGTTTTCACAGGTTCCTGTAATCCATATGACTACTATAAAGACGGGAGTATTTTATGCATGACAAGTTCTGCTGAATGTTGGGGAATGGTTCTTGTAGAGGCACAGATGTTCGGCTGTATACCTATCGCATATGACAGTTATTCTAGTTTAGGAGATATCATTACCGACAATGTCAATGGGTTTAAAATCGCTCCATTCAATAAAAAACAGTACGCAAAACGTCTTGAATGGCTAATGGAGAATGAAGATGAAAGGAATAAAATGTTTGAAGAGTGCCAACAATCGGTCAAGAGATTTGATGTCAGTATTATTGCACAAAAATGGATAGATTTGTTCAACGAAACTTTATAGAAGAATGAATACCGTCACCTTCATATTTCCCCACCCTGTT
Organism: uncultured Bacteroidales bacterium; assembly: GCA_937896105.1. Next base: position 3,396 of record CALBKR010000231.1, on the reverse strand, counting down.
TCAGGACCGACAGGTGGCTACAAGGTAGTCTATGAATATGCCAACCGGCTTGCCGCAGACGGGCACAAGGTTAACATTGTGTATTCAGGGTCGCTGTTCTGGAGCAAAAAGTCACTCTACTTTAAACTGACAAACTGCTTCAGATACATCCAGATGCTTTTTAAAGGTTATAGCAGCCGTAAATGGTTCGACATCGACAAACGAGTAAAAGAACGCCTTACACTATCTCTCAACTATAGACACGTACCAAAGAGCGACATATACGTTTGCACATCGCCCTACACTGCAATGTATGTCAAAGACTACCCTACAGATAATAAATACTATTTTATCCAAGGATATGAGAACTGGGGTGCAGTAACGGATGAAAAGTTAAGGGAAACATACCACTATCCGCTGAAAAAGATTGTTATTTCAAGATGGTTGCAGGATATCATTGAAAAAGAAGAGAAAGAGGATTGCACACTCATTTATAATGGATTCAATTTTGATGATTTCTATTGTAATAGACCTATCAAAGAAAAGAACAAACATACTATAACAATGCTATACCATACGATAGAGCTCAAAGGAGCAAAATATGGCATTGAAGCACTTAAATCAGTAAAGAAAGAGATTCCCCAACTCAATGCCAATTTATTCGGTACACCCGAAAAAAACAAAGACCTTCCAGATTGGATAACATATTATCATCTACCCGACAAAAAAACACTGAACACAATTTATAACGAAGGAGCAATCTTTCTTGGTTGCAGCAATGTTGAGGGCTGGGGCTTGCCCATTGGCGAGGCGATGATTTGCGGTGCAGCTGTTGCATGCACTGACAACAAAGGCTACCTTGAGATGGCCAAGGACGGCGAAACTGCGCTTGTATCCCCTATTAAAGACCCACAGGCACTTGCGAATAATATTATCCGCTTGATAAAGGACGACGAACTGCGCTACCGCATTGCAAAAAACGGCAACGTGTTTATCCAGCAATTTACTTGGGATGAATCATACGCAAAACTCAAGCAGACATTGAATTTAAAATGAAACTCGCCTCATTCGACATCTTCGATACCACTCTTATCCGCAAATGCGGTAAACCCGAGAATATCTTTTATATCCTCGCACATCATTTGTACCCAAGTAACAAGGCCAAACGCGAGGATTTCCTGCTTTGGCGCAAGAAAGCAGAAAGCGAAGCGAGACGACAAGCACCGGGAAAAGATGTTACGATAGATGACATCTACAGCAGCGACAGACAGAAAGGTTTCGATGAATACAGCAAAAAAGAGCTTATTGAAGCAGAAAAAAACGTCGAGGCTGAGCAACTGATTGCCAACCCGACAATCAGGGATATAATAAACAAAAAACGCGAGGAGGGATATACTATCTGCTTTATCTCCGACATGTACCTGCCAAGTACAACCTTGAAAGAGGTTCTTGCAAGGGAAGGCTGCATAAAAGATGATGAGAATGTTTATGTATCGTGTGAATGGAATGCACGAAAATCAAATGGCTCACTGTATAAAAGACTAAAAGAAAAACTGCAGCCCGAAAAGTGGGAGCACTATGGCGACCACCCCACAAGCGATATAAAGGTAGCACGCAGTAATGGCATAAAGGCAACAAGAGTTGACACGTCATTCAACAGTGCCGAGGAGAATGTAATATTGCCCAAACAAAGCCGTAAGAGCTATGAAAGTTCCATACTTGCCGGGTACAGCCGTGCTGCACGCTTGAAATTCGGCAACAGATATTCAACACTTGCTGCCGATTTCATTGCGCCGGCATATATTTCATACACACACTGGGTTCTTGAAAAGAGCAAGGATGAAAAAATAACGACCTTATATTTCCTTTCCAGAGACAGTTATATATTGCAAAGGATTGCCGAAGAACTTCCACACGAAAAGATTGGGCTGAAATATCTTTTCGTTTCACGCAAATCCCTGCTCTTGCCATATATGAGCAATGCATCAGCAAAGAAATTCCTTGCAGTACAGGACAAGCAGACCATAATAGGTAAAAGTGTAGACGAGCTGTTGAAATCACTTGCAACAGACAAAGAGGAACTGACAGGCAACTATGGAACTAATTTCGGATATAACAAAATACACAACAAACGCGACGAACAGGATTTCCTCGAGAAGATTTTCGGCAAAACAAGCAGCTATCTTGCCGAGCTCAACAGACGCGCTGCCACCAAACGCCGGGTTCTTGTAAAATACTTTGGACAGGAAGGGCTTTTGAACGATAAGAAGAGAGCAATGGTCGATGTCGGTTGGTTAGGCACTACACGACTGATGATAAACTGCATCCTAAAAGAAGAGGGATACCCCGAGACACTATTCTTCTACTACGGGACAAGAGGCGATGTCCTCGGTTGCCAATACGGGCAGTATCTTACATATTACCGCCCCGACCAGATGAGTACCGAGGGTACGACCATAATCGAGAACTACTTTTCAGCATCGCCATACCCCAGCACCATCGGTTATATCGAAAGCAACGGCAAAATTGAGCCACAGTTCAAGACGAATGGCAAATATCAGGAAAACGACATTACACGAAACAACATCTCGGTAACAATGTGGCTGTGCAACGAAATAACGAGACTCCTCCCCCACAAGTGGTCCCCCTCCTCTGTGAACAGAGGAGGAATAGAGATTCCATTGACCATACATTTCTGGCAGTGGGGCAAAAGTGCTGTTGAAGAGATGCTAAAACTAAAGAAAGACATCGACATCGCTCCACTACAAACAGCATCGGAGTTTGATGATACAGCCTTTGTCAGAAGACTCACCTTCAAGGAGTTGATAAGTATTGTGTGCCTTGGTGGCAGAGCGACAGCATTTGACCGTGGCAGTTTACGCATCACCTGTGGAAAGAATATATTCCCAGCCATTGACAAGATTGCCCGATTCACCTGCAAGATAAGACGCAAACTATACTTGAAGCTAAGGAAATAGATTTTATGAAAATTGACGATTCAGGACAGTCCCCTTTATGTCCCTTTGGGACAAAAGAGGGACAGTCCCTAGAAATTCCCTCACATAAATTACAATTTATCAAATTTCCCTGGTGCAATAATTATATTTATATCATCTTGCTTATTATATTTTTTTATTATATTTTCTGAAAAACTTGCTACTTCATTTGATACTATTATTGTACTATAATTTTGTTTTATAAGTTCTTCTATCTTTTCATCAGTTCTATCTAAATCTTTTATTTCAAAACGTGTTCAAGCAATCATAAATTTATTAAATAATATATCAAACTTTTTAGAGTCAAACTGTGGAATTAATATAGATTTAAAACCTAAAACTATTGTAGAATGCATACATACTGATAACCCAAATCCATGAAAGTTTGGCATTATAGTAAGTACAGAATCTCCAACATTCA
>CALBKR010000230.1 GCA_937896105.1 uncultured Bacteroidales bacterium | reverse complement strand
CTGCAAGGCCGAAATATTGAGAACCCCACAAAGGGAATTTATATCATTGATGGCAAAAAAGTCTTTGTAAGGTAACCTTTAAAAAAGAGTCTTTTTATATAAAGAACAATGTGTAAACAATAAATCCGAAGCTGCAGCTTCGGATTTATTGTTTACACATTAATGAACCTCATTATTTCGCTGACGGCTTCAGAGGGCTCATCGGCAACAGAGAGCAACAGGTTCTTATAGTGACCACGGCTATGCAACTCCTGGAGCAAGGGATAGACAGGGAATTTCTCACACCAGTACTCGCTGTCGAGAAAAACCATCGGGCTTGCGTAGCCTACCGTCAGGTAGTGGTTCTGCGCAGCATCCTGGAACACCTCCTGCATTGTACCGGCACTACCCGGAGAGTATATAACACCACCCTTTGCAATGGCAAGCAATCCATCTTCGCGTATGCTGTTATCGAAATACTTGGCAATGTGCGTAGCAAAAGGCGTTGCGGGTTCGTGCCCATAGAACCAGGTTGGCACACCAACGCTGCAGCACTCCCCTACACGTGGCATCTTCTCCATTAGAGCGAAGGCCGACGGCAGCCAATCCTCATCCTTATATGATGGTGCAACGGCAAGCAGCATCAAAGCTTCATCTACGGCAGAATCGTGACGACCGGCAAGCCACGCACCAAGATGCGCAGCCTCCATTGCCCCTGGACCTCCACCTGTGACCACCAGGCATCCCTGCTCGGCAAGATATTTGCCTATGAACACCACTTTGCGGTAGTTATCATCGGTACGCAACAATGAGTGCCCGCCCATCACTGCTACCACCTTACGTTCATCGTAAAGCGAAAGGAAATCGTGCAGTGCATCGCTCACCGAGTGGTCGTGCAACGAGCGTGCGAGTGTCTCGGCAATATCGGCAGCCAACTTGCCGTTTGCCATATAATGCCGATAAATGCGTGTATCGTAACATTGCTCGAATGTAGCGGCATTGCGGTAATCATAGCCTGCGTATAGCACTGACGGCGTGTAGAGCCTCGGCGGAAAGGGATTGAACGGCACCGGCAGCTTTGGCAACACACAACAGTCGGGCGCAAGTTCATTGCGCATCACATCGGGCATCGAGCAACCGAAGAAGATGCAATCCTTGAAACGGCACTGCACAGCATTGCGCCCGAAGTCAATGTTCTGGAAGGCGTAGTGCTCGAGCACAGCACCGGGGACAAGCAGCCCGGCAAGGGCATCGTAATCCTCTATTTCTATGTATCTGTTCATATCGTTGCAATTGTTATGCGAATATAGATAAAAAGCTACAGATGCCCAATAATATAAATAGGTATGTGCAACGCCACATACCTATTTATATTTATTATGCTAAATCTGTTATTCGTAAAGGAAGAACTGCGGACGGCCGAAGAGGCGGAAATCCTTTATGCAGCCGGGGAGGTTAACATCGCGTGTGAGGATGCGGAAGCCCTTCACGGTGCGTATGTTTCCAAGGTCGATGATTACCTGGTGAGGCAATGGCTTAACATCCTTGCGCCAAGCCGAATGCCAATAGGTCGACTCGTCGCCATCAATCATAGCCTCGGCTACACCCTCGCCAAGCGCCTCGGTATTGGTAAACACCACATTCCACTTATCCTTGTTTATGGGGTTGCCGTTCTCGTCGAGAAGCTCGATTTCGCAGATGCAGGAGTGCTTGTCGTCGTATGTGCTGCGGACATCGATGCAGAGGTGACGCAGTGTCTTCATACCGTCAAATGTAAACTCCTGCCAGCCTGTCTTGTGCTCTACAGTGCCGGTGCAGATGCCGTCGTACTCATCGAGGATGGGCACGCGGTTATAGTCGCGTGTGGTGTTGAAGGCATTCTTGTCGGGACCAAGCACGTTAAGGATGGGCTTGTCGACACCGCAGAGGGTGCGCTTGCCGGTATACTCCATCTCAAAGACAACGATTTCGTTCTCGCCCTCTTTGAGCCAAGGTGCAGGGAGATACATTGTCTGCTGCGGGCCAATGCCCCAGAACTTGCCGAGCGACTTGCCGTTTACCCATACAGCACCTTTGCCCCACCCTGTCATATCGACGAATGTATCGCCCAACTTGTCGATGGTGAATGTACCGCGGTAAAAACCTGGAAGGTTGCCCTCGTAACGTAGTTTAGGGAAACGGAACGCTGCTACATCGGCACGGTGCAACGGCAACGATGTGGTTGTCCAGCCTGTCAGCTCCTTGCCATTGAAAGTAACGCCTTTTGTTATACCCTTGAGGTTGTTTACAAGATCCTTACCGTAGTTTACACGGCCACCGTTCTCAACAAGAATTTCGAGAACCGAGTTAGGCTCGGTAACATTCAGTGCAATGCTGTTCTGATGGAATCGGCGGTCGATGCTGCCCACAACCTTACCATTGAGGATTACCACAGCATAGTCGCGCAACTCGTCAATGACCAGTTTGCCGCTGTCGGGTGCAGCAACAATCGTCTGGTAGTGCATATAGCCGTAGTCCTGCATCATTGCCTCAAATGTGAGAGGACGCTCTGCCTCTACCTGTTTGCCATATGCTATAGACAATGGAGCCCACTCGGTGAGTTCCACAGGAGCAAAGGTTGTAGTGGGGTTATCGGCAGGAACCGGTGGGAGTGTCACGCCCTCGGGTAGATTCTTTTGTATCACCTCGCGGAAAGCATAGTATTTTGGATATGCGTTTCCATACTCACCAAGCGGAGCATCGTAGTCGTAACTTGTGGGCTGCGGCTCGTATGAACCGTTGTTTGTATTGGCACCATTGGTGTAGTGGAAGTTTGTTCCGCCGTGGAACATATATATGCTCACCGATACATCGTGGCTTAACATCCAGTCGAGTTGCTCGGCAGGGCGTTCATAGTTCACTGCCGAGTGAGGCAAGCCCCACACATCGAACCACGCCGGGTAGAACTCGGCTACGAAATATGGGCCGCCGGGCCAATAGCGGTCGATTGAGCGCATTATATCGTCGCCAACCGCGCCGTTTACTGTCGGGAGTATTCCGGGAATATATCCATTGGGCATCTGACCAGAGCCGTCACAGGTCATCAACGGCACGTTGAAGCCTGCGTTCCTTATCATTTCGGCAAGCTTGCCAAGATAGACCTTCCTCGTGTAGGGCGTTTCATTTCCAACATGATG
>CALBKR010000229.1 GCA_937896105.1 uncultured Bacteroidales bacterium | reverse complement strand
ATTGACCTGTCGTACCGAATACTGAAACAGGGATACAAGAACTATTTCCTGCCGCTGCGCATACTGCACTACAAGGGCGAGAGTACCAACAAGAGCACATACAGGTATGTACACACCTTCTACCGTGCTATGCAGCTCTTTTTCAAGAAACACTATTCGCACTATTCATGGCTGGTGAGCATACCCATCCACTTGGCCATTTGGTGCCGTGCAATGCTGGCATATGTAGGCAACCAGTTCTGCCACCGCAAGATACAGGAACCGCCGCCTGTCAACTGCCTGGTATTAGGCAGCCCCGAAGCTATTGAGCAGGCCGGTGAGATACTGCACACAAAGCAGAAGAACGGCAAGCACACTTTTGTAGAAGCCAACGAAGAGATAATGCCGCAGGGACACCTCGACGGCAGTATCAGCCTTGAAGGATACGACACAGTGGTGTACGACACCGGTGCATACACATATAGTACAATACTTAAGTTGCTGAACGACACACCCGGCAGGCGGATGAACCTTGCAACATACTCCACAAAGACAAAGAAACTCATAACCGAAGCAGCAGTCTACGATTACGAGGAGATATCTGAACAAAGATGAACAATACCTGGCTGAAAGATGAAGAGATAACACTGCGCACACCCGAGCCCGAAGACCTGGAGCTGATGTTCGCAATGGAGAACGACACAGAGCTATGGAGTGTCGGTAATTCCTTACTCCCCTACTCTCGCTACACACTCAGGCGTTACCTTGAGCAAAGCAACCAGGATCTATTTACCGAACGTCAGGCACGATTCGTTATAACCCTTGCCAATGGCGAGGCAGCAGGAATGATAGACCTTGCCGATTTCGACCCGCTCAACAGCCGTGCAGAGGTCTGTATAGGCCTGCTTGGCAAATACCGCGGCAAGGGCATCGCCACGCGCTCACTCAACCTGCTGTGCCTGTATGCATTCGGCAAACTGCACATAAACCAACTATACGCCTTTGTTCCGGACTGGAACAGCGACAGCCGCATACTTTTTGAAAAGGCAGGATTTGAACAGAGCGGAATATTGAAGCAGTGGCAACGCGGCAGCAACGGATATAATGATGTGCTCTTGATGCAAAAAATTGGAAAGTAAACCATTTTTATGCATAAAAAACACCGGAAATAAAGAAAAAAGAGGGCTTAACGCAAAAAAACAGCCAAAAAATTTGCAGAAACAAAAAAAAGCCCTACCTTTGCACACGCTTTGAGACTTGAACAAAGCAAGACATACAAATTTTGGTGCGTTAGTTCAGTTGGTTAGAATATCTGCCTGTCACGCAGGGGGTCACGGG
>CALBKR010000228.1 GCA_937896105.1 uncultured Bacteroidales bacterium | reverse complement strand
CATCTGCAAGATGCTGTATCTGCCTTGTGTCGACAGCCGAAAGAACAGCACCGGAAGATTCATCCTTATAAGCATTTATATACGCATCAATAACATCCTCGACGCCATCAGAGAGGAAAAGAGCCGGAACAAGTGTCGAATAGTCTGCGCCATCCCCCGGTATCTCGGCCGGAGAGGCAATCACCCACTCTGCAGCATCGCGCAAAGCATAGGCCACCTCTGCACACTGCATAAAGCAGGCATCGAATAGTACACGGTCGACATTGGCCGGTAACCGTTTAAGAAGCGTTGCAAGCTCCTCCATTTCAATGGAAGTTGTCACCTTATTGCTAAGTGTATTCTTTCCATTATCAATGCCAACCGAGCGTTGGACAGAGGCGTTCAGAGGTGTACGCAGCCAACCGTCGGCGTGCGACCACATTACAACATCAAGATTACGTGTAGGATAATCCTTCAGTATAAAATCGAGCACTACTCCCAACGCAGCAGTATCGCTTGAACAGATATCATTCTCAAAAGGATAGGAAATTGAGTTACCGACGCTGCCGTCTGTCATCTTGAAATACTCGGTAAGAACCGGAAATCCACTGTCATCGACATACACGAACAGGCGACAGTCATCGGGCATATCGGGAACTGCTTCGAGAATTTCCTTAACATCGGCCGAGGCAAAGTTATTCAGGCTATTCTCGGCCATCATATACACCAGCAACGTACGTGTTGCCGTATCACCCTTCTCAACTCCATCACGTCCAACTATTTCGCCTGTGATATCTTCGCGGCAAGAGCTGAGGGCAAGAAGAGAAAAAAGCATTATATAGCCTAACGAAGCAAGACGCATTATCAATGCTTTGTAAACTTGAATTTATCACCAAGATAACGGACAGTCTTGCCTTGATGCTCGATAAGTCTTTTTTTGAGTTTCTGCTCCTTTTTCTCGAGTTTTGAAGGCTTTTCGGAGAAGAAAATGAATGATGTACGCCCCGGCATACCCTCGGCGAAACTCATATAATCCTTCAACTCATATGAATACAAATGACGTTTAGGCAACATCTTATCAGTCAACACCACACCCTCAATGGGCTGTATCTCGGTAAAATAGACCACAGAATCGGCAAACGCCATAGAGATACCCAAAACATAGACTGTCTTTTCTACCTCTTTCTTTTTCTTGCCATCACTACCGGCTTTGGCAATACCGGGCAGCAAGAGACACAACATTAAAAATATCGTGAATGCTTTTCTCATATGTTCAAAAAATAAACCACAGCGAATACAATATATTTTCGCAATCTGCGCAAAGATAAGAAAAATATCGGCACGCTATAAAAGATATTGCAACTTTTAACAGTGAAGGTCGCTTATAATAGAGCGGTTATAAAAAAACAGGATCGCTTTTGCAAGCGACCCTGAATACATCTCATTATCCAAGATATGATTTCAGCAACTTACTGCGCTGGTTCTGTTTCAAACGGCGGATAGCCTTCTCTTTGATTTGTCGCACACGCTCGCGTGTCAGGCCGAAACGGTCACCAATCTCTTCGAGAGTCATCTCCTGCATACCGATACCGAAGAACATCTGTATAATCTCCTTCTCGCGGTCTGTTAGTGTCGATAGCGCACGGTCAATCTCGCGCGACAACGACTCGTTCACCAACAGGTTATCGGCCATTGGAGAATCATCGTTCACAAGCACATCGAGCAAGCTGTTGTCCTCGCCATCGACAAAAGGTGCATCAACCGAGATGTGCCTGCCCGACACCTTCAAGGAGTCAACCACCTTGTCAACAGGCAAGTCGAGCTGGTCGGCAAGTTCCTCGGCCGACGGACGGCGCTCGTTCTCCTGCTCGAACTTCGAGAAAGCCTTGGTAATCTTGTTGAGTGAACCTACCTGGTTCAAAGGCAGACGCACGATACGTGCCTGTTCTGCCAAAGCCTGCAGGATAGACTGTCTAATCCACCATACAGCATAACTTATGAATTTAAATCCACGTGTCTCGTCAAACTTCTCGGCAGCCTTTATCAGTCCGAGATTACCCTCGTTTATCAAGTCGGGAAGGCTAAGACCCTGATTTTGGTACTGCTTTGCAACAGAAACCACAAAACGCAAGTTTGCTCTTGTCAACTTTTCAAGTGCGCGGCGGTCTCCTTTTCTTATTCTCTGTGCCAACTCCACCTCTTCCTCAACGGTGATGAGTTCCTCACGACCAATTTCCTGCAAATACTTGTCGAGCGATGCGCTTTCGCGGTTAGTGATACTTTTGGTAATTTTTAATTGCCTCATTTTGTTCCGATACGATTTTAATTCGCGAAATTAAATATACTTTATCTTATATACAAATTTTGCACGTTAAAGGTTATGAAAATAACAAAAATAACCGGCTCTTGCATTAAAACTTTGCACTTTTGGCTGCAGACCTAAAATGAATATCATAAATATCACCACCGTGATATATACAGGCCGGTGAAAGTAGAAAGCACCCGCCAAAGCCATGATATCAAATACAAACAGCAGATAACGGTTAAAGCAGAAAAACGCTATTGCTGCCGGTCGACATTCCAAAAAAGTAAAAATGCAAAAGCCGGTCGTGTATTAACATTACACCACAATAGAGTAAGAAATCACTGAAATATCACGGATTTAAATGTTAATGTATGTTAAAACAAAAATTCAGGTCTCAAAGAGAATAAAAAAACGCTTTGTAAAATATCTTTCATTGCACTAACTTTGCAACAGGAATAGAATAATGCAGTCGGACGGTCTGTCGCCGTTGCCATTGGCAAAGGAGGAAAGTCCGGGCAGCACAGAGCATTCCACTTCCTAACAGAAAGCTGTCTGCGAGGGCAGAGTAATGCAGAAGAAAATAACCGCCCCGCAAGGGGTAAGGGTGAGAA
>CALBKR010000227.1 GCA_937896105.1 uncultured Bacteroidales bacterium | reverse complement strand
CCCCGATGCTGTATTCAGTTTATAACACTACTTACTAGAACTCGTCCCAGCTCTTGACCGGCAGCTCATTGACGTCGATGTTGCAGAAGGCACGTAAAGTTATCAACCGCTTTGCAATCATTAGAGTGGAACATTATAAATTGGAGTGAAACAAACACCTTGGTGCTGTTTTTTTATTGTATTTTTTCTCTATAAATTTCCATTTGGTCAAGGAAACTATTATTGCCTATAAGGCATCCACTGTTTCTAATGATAGAATTCCTGTAAACCAATCTAAAAAATCCGTCAAAAGCCAATGCGTCGTTAGGGTTTTTATTCAGTCGTTCAATATATCTGTATGCGACACGACGTCGCATTGCATTATAGTACAGATTATACATAGCACTGTCATTACTGTATCCACTCAACACATTAGTCTGTAATGAGGTACGCCACATTAGCCATAAATCAAAAAGAATAGGAGAATATTCTGCAGTACACAATAGTGGTTCTATTACAGCTACCACATCTATACCCTCTCCATTAATGTTGTGCCAATTAGCATATGCGAATTCACGTGCATAAATACACGTCTTTTCAAAATCCTTTTCATTAAATACAAATTGCAACAATTCATCACGATAGTGTGCAGTGTCAGCAATAGCCTTATTATGTATCATTTCATAATCTGCAATATACTCACTGCAATCGTAAGTTACATCATCTTTGTAATGAGAATTCACAAAGCCGTCAAATAGTTTATCCATCACTCCGTGTAACTGATGTATCTCTTCATAGTAAATAGTATCAATGCGCTGGCCATTACGTATATCCTCAGCTATTGCTTGTGATAAAGCATTAAAAACACTGCCCAATTCTTCATTGCCAATGGCATTCACATCAATATTGCTTATAGCCTCGGCATACGGTTCAGGATTAAAATCGCCATTATACCGGTCTATTGTACTGCAATCGTATATCATTGCATCCAGCAGCTGTGTGGCATTGTATAGCCACAGCAATGTATCAATAAAATCTCCGTTTTTCTTTTCATTGAATTTAAGAAATTCATGTAAATCAGATATTGGAATAAATCCGTTACCATCATCACCAAAGATAAGATAATCTTCCTGGTAATTTGCCGTATCTGATACATAATTCAGATACCACGCACGACACTCGTCATACGCTCTTTTGTCGACATATTCTTCACTATTCTTTGTACCACAACTGCAAAGCAGCAAAATGCCTATCAATACAAAACTAAATGCTTTCTTCATATATTCCAAATTAAAAAGAATCCGGAACTTTCAAACTACCAAAACAGAATCCACCTATTCATTTCTGCAAAGTATGCTTATTGCAAATATAAGGAAAATGTAGATTTTAATCAATATGCTTAGAGTAACTTATAGAATACAGAAAACAGGAATTGGTAAAACATATCTTATTTTACCAATTCCAATACATTGACAGCGTTATGCTTCAGGAAAATCAATAAATCTTTGTTGTACTGTGTAAATTTGAATTTTGGGATATACAAATTCTTCTTTACTTATATAATAATCGCGCCGACCAGTCATTACGTGTATATCTTTGACAATTTTTCTAATAACACCATCATATGGTTTTTCTCCTTCAATAAATGATTTCAAAAGAAAGGCAAAAGATAAAGGTTTTTCAGTATTATTAACATCGCAATTAATACTTCTATCTGTAATAACAATATCTTTATGTGATGCTAACTCCCTTAATTCTTCAATAATATTAAAGACTTTATTTTCTAATACCCATCGATAAATCGGAATTAGAATATGTTTACGAGCATCAACATAATTCCAATATTCATTTATATTCAAGCCCTTTCTAAATTTAACACAATCAAGTTTTTCACTCTTAATACATAAAGCATTCCAAACCGCACTAACACTATTCGTTTCCACTTTAGGAGTATTAGGAATTGGAATTCCGCCGTGATTAAAATATGGAGAAAGTTTATTAAATCTATTTGTCAAATCAATATAAACTTTTCCCATATTCTTTCTTAAATTTTCTACATTATCGATTACAATCATCATCTATTAGATTATATGAAATAACGACATTTGCAGCACAAATATAATTACCAATACCAAAATGGTAATCATTTACACTAGCTACATTGAATTTGTATGATATAAACTTCTCGCCCAGTTCTTTACATAGTTGCAACAAGCATGTGTTCACATCGATATAAGAAAAATTTTTGCTACAACACTTATAACATTCTATATAACATGAGATTTCTTTCAATGAGCAATTTATTTCATAACAATTAACCAGATATTTATCATTACAAATTCTGTCTATATTTATTTTAAAAAAAATAAAGTTCATAAAGTCAATAGAATTAGTAGTGATTATCACAAGACAACCACAAAAGTTAATAAATAAATGATTTATATTCTGCCAAAGACTAATAGTATCAGTATTATCATAGGCTGAATTGGCAGTAGTATGAGAAAGAACATTATCAGCCTATTTAACTTTAGAGTCAGACTCATTATGGATATATGCAAATATAAAATCTAAAACGCTTAATTGCAAGTTTTAAGCAAAATTTTCAAAATATCTTTCTGCTTATTGTTAAAACAATAATATGAATCCTAAATCAAGTCCTATATTTCTCACCAAATATATCGTCAATGTAAAATAATAGACGTTTAAATGAGCGCGGCAAACAACAGAAGTGAAGGAACTTGAAGAATATTGATAAAGATACTTAATTTCCACTAAAGGGTCGAACATTAATTCGCAATGATCAGTATGAACAGGTTAACGCTAAACAACAGCTATAATTTATTCATCTTTTTAATCGCAAGCTGCGCTTTCAAATTACCTTGTTCTGCCGCCATACGATACCACTTAACTGACGCTGAATAATCTTTATAAACCCCATCACCTTTAGCGTAACAAACACCAAGGTTGAACTGTGCGTCTGCATATCCTTGTTCCGCAGCTTTTCTGTACCATTTAACCGCTTCTGTGTGTGATTGTGTAACACCTTCGCCTTTGGTGTAGCGAACACCAAGAGCGATCTGAGCTTTGGCAAACCCTTGTTCTGCAGCTTTTCTAAACCACTTGACAGCCTCGACATATGACTTAATAACACCATAGCCTTTGGCATAGCAAAAACCAATGTTGTACTGAGATCTTGCAAGTCCCTGTTCGGCTGCTTTCATGTACCATTTTACGGCCTCAGTATATGATTGTGTAACACCTCTGCCGTAACTATAGCAATTGCCAAGGTTACACTGTGCATTTGCATATCCTCGCTCTGCGGATTTAAGATACCACTTAACAGCTTCTGCAGGAATAGATTTTACCCCTTTACCCTCCTCATAACATAAACCAAGGTAATATTGAGCATCCGCATTGCAACAATTGGCTAATCTAAATAATCTTACCGCTTCTTCAAAATCTTTTTCTATTCCTTCTCCGTTCAAATAGCATTTTCCAAGAGCAACCTTAGCCTCTGTATAACCATATTCAGCAGATCTTTGATAATATTTTACAGCTTCAAATTTATTTTTAACAACTCCAACCCCATATTCATAACATTCACCAAGACGAAATAGAGCTCGTTCACAATTAATACTATTTACCGCTTTGCGATACCATTTTACTGCCTCAGTCTCGTTTATTTCAATACCTTTACCATAGAAATTATACTCTCCTAATTTAAAATAAACATCTTTATTGCCTTTTATTGCGGAAATTTCATAAAATCTGTAAGCATCACAAAAACGATTTTCCTCTTCTGCTCTCAATGCTGATATTTCTTCCGCGACTCCATACTCTCCTACATCCTCTATTAAAGTTGTATTACACACCTCTCCACAATGTACATATTTATATCCAATAACAACATGGCAAGTCCAATCATGACCTTGAATAAAATTGCCTTTGGAGAATGTCTTACAATATTCAAATTCATCATTTTCGATATTAAGGTACTTGAAGAATAAATATGGGTATTCATCTATATTATCGTGTCCAAAATATGGTTCTATGCAAACAAACTGGTTTATGTAAAAGATACACTCTCTTAATAGATATGCAAAACTTTTAAGATTAAAACAATCATGTGCTAAATCTAACACATTGGAAAAAATATGCAAAGTCGGAATTTCTGTACTTATGCAAAAGTCATCTTCAACCAAATCATCAAGCCCTTTATTAATAGTTATAATTTCTGCATTTGGAAAAAAAACTGAAGCGTGTAGAGCGGCACGTTTTATAGCAATCTCAGATGGTTCAATAAGTGTAATTTTTCGCACCTTCTGTGCTAGAGAATTCTTTTTAAGAAAATCAGAATAACAGATAGTTCCAATAGCTTGACCACATCCATAATCTATAATATCAATTATTGGGTAATTGATAAAATCCTCGGAGAGATGTTCAAAAGCATACTGTAATTTAGCCTCATGCATTAACCCCAATGCGTGTAAATACATATTAAGTTCCGGTTCACTTTCTAGCAAACAGGTTCCATGCTGAATAGAGTCATATAGTTCAGTACTTAGTTCTGATGGTAATCTCTTGGTAAAATCAATAGCCACTGAACGTATTTTCTTAAATGTTATTTCTTTAATACGCTCAATTGTATAAGCATAGTTAGTTCCTTTTTCAGTTAGTTTTGCCATATTATTTACCAGTTATAGTATCAGACATTGGATTATTCTTATGCTGTTTGTAATTCTTTACAGCATATTCCTTGCTTGTATTGGCATAGCAGTACTCGCAAAGGTGAGGACAGGTGTTATACTCGCCAATATCTTTCGATTTCATACAACCACAAAATTCCCTCTGTCCTTTATCTTTGTTACTCTTGTTTATTATTGCATACTCCCCATTATCAAGAAGAATGGCATCTTGTGGAATGGCCGGTGACTCTTCCATTGCGAAGAGATCCTGCTGAACAGCATGAGTCTGCAATATTTCTGCATTAAGGAATTTCATCAGTTCCGGTGAACGATAGCCTAAACGAACAATGAGTCTATCATCAACACAATGGTTATGATTTATTCCAAATTTCTCAATATCTATCTTTTCGCCACAAGTGGCAAGTTCATACCCCCACTTCTTGTTCAGCTCTGCTAGTTTTGATGCGAACTCTATCATAGAAGGCTCATCCCAATCTTTATATCGTACATTGTTCTTTTCAAGATTTGCCTTCACTTTACGATATGAAACAATATCTGCAAAACTAAAAACAAGTTTCTCTGTATATCCATAAAGACTATCACCAATAAACTCAATTTTTTGTATCAAGTCATCAACCCCTATTGTTTCTGTCAATATAAGAGGGTCAAAACGCCATATAACAGCACCTTTGCCCAACTTCTCAACAAGCAGTCTGAATGTTTCAATCCTTTCAATCAAAGGTCTGACAGCCTTTTCAAGTCTTTCCTGCTCGTAATCATTAAGAGTGTATTGTATATAGCAAGCAATACCCTTCTCTTTCAGTTCATCTATGCGACTTAAAAGAGGACGAGGATTTTTCGACCAGAAAACGATGAACTTGGTATCTTCGTAAGACACATAAGACTTTACCCCATTAAAAGGATTAGTCCAAGCAGAATACCCCTTATTCAGCCTATGGAAAAACCAATCTGAATAAAATGCAGGTATATCTGTACTACGACTCGCAGAAACGACAACAGGGAATATTGCTTTTGCAACATTTCCGTTATCAAGTATAATAGTTCTGTTTTCTTGCGTTTTAGCCATATATTATACTCTTTTTGCAAATATATCGATTTATTCTATCCAATGACAAGCGAACTTTAGAAAGTTTTCAACTGATTTAAACCTCTACTATAATAATTCACCTAGTATAAACGCAAGACAGCACCGCGCTGCGGTGCTGTCTTGCGTTGTATGATTCTCTTCAATTACTAGAACTCGTCCCAACTCTTGACCGGCAGCTCATTGACGTCGATGTTGCAGAAGGCATTGATGAATGCGCTTGCAAGGCGTGCGTTTGTGATGAGCGGGATATTGTGGTCGATGGCTGCACGGCGTATGCGGTAGCCATTGGTGAGTTCACGCTTGGTGTGGTTCTTGGGGATGTTGATGATGAGGTCGAAACGGTGGTCGGCAATCATCTGCATAATGTTGTTATCGGCGTTAGGATTCTCATCGGGCCACATTACCGGTGTAGCCTTGATGCCGTTCTCGTTGAGGAACTTGGCTGTTCCTGATGTTGCAAAGATGTTGTAGCCCTTCTTCTGCAACACTGCTGACGGCTCGAGCAGGTCGGCCTTTGACTTTGCAGCACCTGATGAGAGCATTACGTTCTTTTTAGGAACGCTGTAGCCTACAGCTATCATTGCATTGAGGAGTGCCTCGTCGAAATCGTCACCGATACAACCTACCTCACCGGTAGATGACATATCGACACCGAGCACGGGATCGGCCTGATGCAGACGGCTGAACGAGAACTGCGATGCCTTGACGCCTATCCAGTCGATGTCGAATGCCGACTTGTCGGGCTGGCTGTATGGGGCGCCGAGCATTATGCGTGTGGCGGTCTCGATGAAGTTGCGCTTGAGCACCTTTGAAACGAACGGGAACGAGCGCGATGCACGGAGGTTACACTCGATTACCTTTACCTCGTTGTTCTTTGCGAGGAACTGTATGTTGAAAGGTCCCGAGATGTTGAGCTCCTTGGCAATGCGACGGCTTATCTTCTTGATGCGGCGTGCTGTCTCGAAATAGATTTTCTGTGCAGGGAACACAAGTGTTGCGTCACCGGAGTGCACACCGGCGAACTCTACGTGCTCCGAAATTGCATACTCCACGACCTCACCGTTCTGCGCCACTGCATCGAACTCTATCTCCTTTGTCTCCATCATAAACTGCGAAACGACAACGGGGAACTCCTTCGACACATCGGCTGCCATCTTAAGGAATTCATACAGTTCCTCTTCGTTGTAGCAGACATTCATCGCCGCACCGGAGAGCACGTACGACGGGCGCACAAGCACCGGATAGCCGACTTTGTCTACAAACTCCTTCATATCGTCGAGGCTCGTGAGCTCCTTCCAGGCGGGCTGGTCGATGCCGAGCTGGTCGAGCATTGCAGAGAACTTGTGACGGTTTTCGGCACGGTCGATGCTGAGAGGCGATGTTCCCAGGATGGGCACTGCCTGACGGTGCAGTTTCATAGCGAGGTTGTTCGGTATCTGTCCACCCACTGAGACGATTACGCCACCTGGCTGCTCGAGGTCGATGACATCGAGCTTGCCCCATGTCCTCTCGCAGAGGAAGGGCTTCAGGGCCTCCACCACTTCGTCGTCGGGGAAGGCGTCGCCTTCATAGCCGATGGTGAGCATATCACCCGTCAGCTCTATGGTTTCCGTATCCATGAACCAGCTTTCCAGCACGGCGCACACGGCCTCGTACGTTTCCTGCGTGGCGGGGCTGAGCGCCCCGTAGGCTTTGACGATGACAGGACGCCTGACCTTAGCGCAGAGAAGCGGTCACGGCCGCGGCGGCATTGGTGAGCGCGTCCGACAGCGCGCCCGACAGGGTCTCTTCGGCCAGCTTGGCACCCGGGATGCCAGTCTTTTCCTGCTGGGCGGCAAACGTGCGCGTCACCGGGGACTGGAGCTGTACCGTACTGTACACGCGTACCTGCACGCGGATGTCGGCCTGATAGCTGCTGAGGTTCTTCTCACTGAGCCACACCTTTTCTACCGTCCCGCCTACGATATAGTCAGGGCGATTCACCTGAGCCTGAGCCATGGACAGGGCTACCGAGACCTGCACACCCTGGCGAGCCAGCTCGTCGGCAAAAGCCTGCGTCACCCAGCCCGGAACTCCGGCGCTGGACTGGAAGGCCGTGCCGTCCTTGCGCTGGCCGAGATCGGTCACGCCGCGGTTATCGTCGAACTGTACCACAGTCACACGGGGAGCCGTAGCCGAAGGCACGGTAAGCGAACCCGGGGCATCATACAGCAGACGGATGTCGTTCTTGGCAAGACAGCCGGTGAGCGCCAGCGCGAACACGGCGCACAGAGCAAGGGACAGACGAAGGAAGACTTTCATGATCAAACTCCGAAATAAGGATGGTCAACACTAGCGCGAATGTTCACCCAGCGCAATGTGAGAAGGACGTAT
>CALBKR010000226.1 GCA_937896105.1 uncultured Bacteroidales bacterium | reverse complement strand
CAACCTCTCCTTCTCGTTCCGCGGCAACAACTATGTGCGTGAGGCGCTGCACGCGGTGTTCCTCTATCACGCGATAGCTGCCGGAATGGATATGGGAATTGTTAATCCGCAGACATCGGTGCAGTACGACGATATTCCGTTGTCGCTACGCGGGTTGCTCGAGGATGTCGTCCTCAACCGTTCCTGTGATGCGACGGAACGGCTCATATCGGCAGCCGGTGAACTCAAGGATAAGGGTGCCGGGCTGCAACAGGGGGGCGACAATAGCTGGCGCACCTTCCCGGTTGAAAAACGCTTGGAGTGGGCACTGCTAAAGGGTATAGGCGAACATCTCGATGAGGATATTGCCGAGGCTTTGGAACGCTACGGTTCTCCGGTTGCTGTTATCGGAGGTCCCTTGATGGATGGTATGGCCACGGTGGGCGACCTCTTCGGGCAAGGCAAGCTGTTCCTGCCACAGGTAGTGAAAGCCGCGCGCACAATGAAACAGGCTGTGGCCATCTTGCAACCGTTGATAGAGAAGGCGCAGAGTGGAAAGGCGCAGTCTGCTGGCAAGGTGCTTGTGGCCACTGTGAAAGGCGATGTCCACGACATCGGAAAGAATATCGCATCGGTGGTGATGGGCTGTAACGGCTACGATGTGATAGACCTTGGTGTTATGGTGCCGCCCGAGTGCATTGTGAAGGCTGCTGTTGAGAACAATGTGGATATTGTGGCGTTGAGTGGTCTTATAACCCCGTCGCTCGGGGAGATGATAACCGTTGTTGGTGAAATGAAGGCCGCCGGGCTCAATATTCCTGTGATGATTGCTGGTGCCACGACAAGCCCCTTGCATACGGCATTGAAGATTGCTCCGGTGTATGACGGTCCTGTGGTGCACGTGAAGGATGTGTCGCAGAATGTGGTGGTTGCTGCCGAGCTTCTGGGCGGTGCTGAGCGCAGGGCAATCTTCGTGCAGGCTTTGAATGAGTCGCAGCAGGCATTGCGCTCGGGTGCGGAGCAGAGAACGGTCGCTCCGTTGCGCTCGCTCGAAGAGGCACGTGCCAACAGGCTGAACCTCTTCCCCGGCGGCGAGTGACTGAGTTAAAAATGGTTTATGTAATATAATGGTAATAAAAAACTTGTAATTTTGCAGCATAAGGTGTGTGGCCGGGTGTACCGATATTCTTGTGTCGTCGCACGCATCTTTCGTGGTGTAGATAACTAAAACAATATAATGATGTCTGAAGAGAAAATTCTAGGTTTGACCGGGCAACAGGTTGAGGAGAGTCGCCGCAAGTATGGCGAGAATGTGTTGACGCCGCCTGCGCGTGAATCGTTGTGGAAGAAATTTCTTGAGAAATTCGAGGACCCGATAATACGCATCCTGCTTATTGCGTGGCTGCTGTCGATGGTGATATCCTGTGTGCATTGCTGGGGGCCTGAGAATGCCGGCTTCTCGGCTTTCCTTGAGCCGATAGGCATATTCTTTGCGATAATTCTTGCAAGCGGCATCGGTTTCATCTTCGAGGTTAAAGCAGCCCGTGCATTTGAGGTGCTGAACACCGTGAACGACGATGTTATGGTAACGGTGATGCGAGATGGAAAGGTGCAGGAGGTGTCGCGCAAGGATGTCGTGGTTGGCGATGTTGTGGTGCTGAATACCGGTGACGAGGTGCCTGCCGACGGTGTATTGTTGCAGGCGCAGTCGTTGCAGATAAACGAGTCGACACTGACCGGTGAGCCTATGATATCCAAGCCTACTGTAGAGGCCGATTTCGATGCCGAGGCTACATATCCCTCCAACAAGGTACTGCGCAGTACAACCGTTGTCGACGGCAATGGTATAATGCGTGTCGAGCTTGTAGGTGATGCTACCGAATATGGAAAGGTGAATCAGGGCGCCCAGATAGAGAATGGCATCGACACGCCTCTTCAGATGCAACTCAAGCGTCTTGCCGGGGTAATCAGCAAACTCGGTTACGCTGCAGCCGCTATTACATTCGTGCTTCTCTCGGTAAAGACATTCGTGTCGGGTGGCGATATGTCGACAATGGATATAGTGTCGGCAATGCTGCATAACTTTATGATAGCGGTGACACTTATCGTTGTTTCCGTTCCCGAGGGATTGCCGATGTCGGTGACATTGAGCCTTGCGCTCAGTATGAACCGTATGCTCAAGACCAATAATCTTGTGCGCAAGATGCACGCCTGCGAGACAATGGGTGCCGCAACGGTGATATGTACCGACAAGACAGGAACCCTCACGCAGAACAAGATGCAGGTGTATGAGAGCAATTTCTTTGCTCTCGACGGCAAGGAACTTGGTACTGACAAGGTGAGTACATTGATAAAGGAGGGTATAGCCGTAAATGCTACAGCCAACCTCAACCGCGAGGGTGGTGAGGTAAAGACCATCGGTAACCCAACCGAGGCTGCACTGCTGCTCTGGCTCGACAGGCAGGGCGTCGATTATATTCCGCTCCGCGACAAGGCTGCTGTCATAAGCCGCCTGACCTTCTCTACCGAGCGCAAATATATGGCAACAGTCGTCGATTCGCCCGAACTCGGCAAGAAGGTTCTCTATGTAAAGGGCGCTCCCGAAATTGTGCTTTCGAACTGCAACCGTGTGGAACTGCCCGGAGGAAAGTTCGCAACAGCCGATGAGCAGCGCCCGGCAGTGGAGGCAAAGCTGCTCGAATACCAGAGTATGGCGATGCGTACACTGGGCTTTGCCTATCAGGTGCTCGATGATGATGCCGATACCGCACCTTATGCCGACGGTCGCCTCTCGGGTACCGACCTCACATTCCTGGGTTTTGTCGCTATTTCCGACCCTGTGCGTGCCGATGTCCCCGAGGCTGTACAGCGTTGCCTTGATGCCGGTGTCGATGTAAAGATTGTGACAGGCGACACTTCGGGTACGGCTCGTGAGATTGGCCGTCAGATAGGTATCTGTGACAGCAATACACCCGATACAGCAATTATAACAGGCCCTGAGTTCGAGGCTTTGAGCGACGACGAGGCTGCAAAACGTGTGATGGGGCTCAAGATTATGTGCCGTGCACGTCCTATGGACAAGCAGCGTCTTGTGCGTCTACTCCAGGAACAGGATGCCGTTGTTGCGGTAACCGGTGACGGTACCAACGATGCTCCGGCACTCAAGGCTGCACAGGTAGGTCTCTCAATGGGTGACGGTACATCGGTTGCCAAGGAGGCCAGTGACATAACCATCATCGACAACTCATTCGCCAGCATTACCCGTGCCGTTATGTGGGGGCGTTCGCTCTACCGTAACATACAGCGCTTCCTCCTGTTCCAGCTCACCATCAATGTGGCAGCCTGCCTTATTGTGATGATAGGCTCACTTATAGGAACCGAGTCGCCGTTGACTATTACACAGATGCTTTGGGTAAACCTCATTATGGATACCTTTGCAGCCGGCGCACTCGCTTCGCTCTCGCCAAGCTGGAAGGTGATGAAGGATCGTCCGCGCAAGAGTGGTGCGAAGGGAGACTTTATCATAACAAAGTCGATGACACGCAATATCTTTGCAGTCGGCGCCCTCTTCGTGGCAATACAGGTAGGACTGTTGCTGTGGATGTCGGATAATGGTTTTTCGGCATACAACCAGTCGGAGTTCTTCACCTTCTTTGTTATGCTGCAGTTCTGGAATATGTTCAATGCCAAGGCTTATCTCTCGGGCTCGTCGGCCTTCAAGGGGTTGTGGGAGAACAAGAGTTTCCTGCTTGTGTGCGCGGTTATTCTGGTCGGTCAGTTCCTCATTGTCACATTCGGTGGGCAGATGTTCAATGTCGTGCCGCTGTCAGCCGAGAGCTGGGGTGTCATAATAGCTTCTACATCGATTGTGCTGTGGGCAGGTGAGATAGCCCGCCTGATATGTAAGAAGCGGAGCTGATGCCAAGTGATGGATTAAAAGAGATAACAACAACAAATATATGACACGATGAAAAGAATCTTTGCATTTATGGCATTGGCAGGCTTGATGCTCACGGTATCTCCTTCCTATGCACAAAATGGACAGCCTGTTGCTGCAACTGTTGAATGTGACGAGAGAACGGAACAGCCTTCTGCACTGCCAACCGATACATCCGCTACTGCACCGGTTGCGGCGCCTGTGGCAAATGACACTGTTGCTGCGGCTCCGGCCGATCGCTCTGTGATGGAGAAACTTGTGGGGTTCTGCCTTGAACATCTCAATTATGGTACAGTAACACTATTTATGGCTATCGAGAGTTCGTTCATTCCATTCCCCTCCGAGGCTGTGGTCCCGCCAGCGGCGTGGAAGGCTGCAACGACGGGCGAGATGAACATAGTACTTGTGGTTGTCTTTGCGACATTGGGTGCCATTATCGGTGCGCTCATAAACTATTACCTTGCCTTGTGGCTCGGTCGTCCGATAGTCTACAGGTTTGCACGCAGCCGTTTCGGCCGTATGTGTCTGATTGATGAAGATAAGGTCAAGCACGCCGAGGACTATTTCGAGAAGCACGGAGCTGTGTCGACCTTCTTCGGCCGTCTCATTCCTGCGGTGCGTCAGCTTATTTCTATCCCGGCCGGTCTTATCCGTATGAAGATGAGCAAGTTCCTGCTTTATACAGCACTTGGCGCAGGAGCCTGGAACATTGTGCTTGCCGCACTCGGTTATGCAATGAAGTTCGTTCCGGGTATGGATAGCGAGGAGGCTGTTATGGCTGCAGTGAAGGAGCATAGCAGCACCATAGGTATGGTATTTGTGATACTTGCTGTGTTTGCTGTCGGTTATGTAATATATAAAGGTATGAAGAAATCAAAAAAATAATATCCAATTATCTACACACGCAGGGCTCCCACCACAGTGGGAGCCCTGCGTGCTGATATGGAATTTCCGTTTAATTAAGTGAGTATTTCACGGTCGTTACGACTCTGATATTCTTTATCTGCGGCGTTGTCTCGTCGCTCGAAATGCTGAACTGCCCCTGAGATGCCTGTTTGATTTTGCCGAGCTCGCTGCCTGAGTCATTGGCGAATTTCTGAGCCACTGCACGGGCGTTGCGTGTAGCCTCCTCTACCATTTCTGGCTTTATGCTGTTAAGGTCAGTAAACTCAAAGCGTGTCTCGTAGCCATACTCGCTGCCGACAACAACACCCTGCTCAAGGAGTGTAATCTGCTGTTTCATCAGCTCAATTATCTTCTCTACCTTTGACGATGTTACTGTAATTACAGCCTCGGCCTGGTAGCGGTATTTGATATTATCGGGTGCATAGCTCTGCGCAAGACGGTCGGTCACCACGGGAACCGAAACGATAATCTCCTCGCCGGTGATTCCGTTGTCGTTGAGGAAGGCTGTAATGGTTCTGCTGTTGCGCTCAACCTCCTTATAGAGCTGGTTCATATCGTTGCTGACGCATTTGTAGGGTAGTGGCCACACGACTTTGTTAGCCATCACTTCGCGCTCGGCAAGTCCCTTGACGGTTACATATTGGTCCTGGTTGGCGATGCTTTTCAAACCGCTTGAAATGAAATATCCCAGTAGTGCAAAGCCTATTATGATGGCGATGCTGGGGATAAGGTGCTTCTTCCAGAAACATTTCTTGTTTTCGCAATTTTCCATAATCACATTGTTTGTCGGTTGTACAATATCCTGTCTAAATCGGCTCGCTCGAATATCTCGAGTTTTCCGCCACGTGTAGCATTGTATATCTTTATGCCGCGCCTGTCACACACCTCCTTTGCGCGTGCGTATGCGTGCAGGTTGGTATCGACCTCGGGTGCTGCGTAGCTGCGTGTGCTGTTGTACAGGCGTGCATCGAAATAGCTATCCTTTGTTATAACATCGTTGCCTGGTGAATAGTTGCAGTCGACACCTATGAGATAAATCTCCTTGAATCCCATATATGCGGCAAATTGTATCATCGAGTATGTCACAGTCTGTCCGCTGTAGACGACTTTGGAAATGTTGTCGGAGAAGCCTATGGGACTCTTCGGGAACAGCATATTATAATAGGTGACTCCCTTGATGTGGTAGCGGCCTGCGTAGTGTGCCTTGACGAAACGGATGCCGCTGTAGTTTCCTATCTCACGTCTGTTGTCCTGGATAATCTTGTTGTCTTGTGCAAAATAGTATGTGGGGCGGAACGGTATCTCATCGAACAGTTTAATAAGAGAGTTGCAGGCAAATGTAACCTCACCAAGTTCCATAAGATGCTTCAGGTCGCTGTTCCTAAGGCTCGGGCCGTTGCCGATGATAAAACATCTGCCGCTATGGCAGTTTCTGTATGAGCGCAGACGCTTGCGGCTGCCGGTCAGCAGTGTTCCGTACAGGTAGTTGAGTGCGTTCCAGCATTTTAGCCAAGCCTTGCCCATTATTGTTCTCTTCTTGTTGTTTTACTATTTTTGCGGTAACACCTTTTGTGCGAACTCGAAATCTTCGGGATTGTCAATGTCGACACCCTCGATGGGGTCGGTAATGGCAATGTAGGGGTTGTTGCCTATGCGTTGGCGTTGCTCTGTCCACAACTCCTTGCGGAAGATGTAGAATGCGCTTGTCTCAAAGTATACCGGCTCTATGGTCTGAGTACGTGGTATCTCCTTGAGGTCATAGTTCAGCGGCTTGCCGTTGTACCAACAGAATGTCTGTACCTTCTGCGCGCTGAATGCCGAGTCGTGCCCGCCTTCGGTTACCTGCTTCACTGCATTGTCTATGGTCGCGGCCTTGATGAACGGTGATGTAGTGTGTGCAAGTATATATACATCGGCATCGACTTCCTTTATGAAGGCTTCGTATATCTCCTTGCCAAGCGTCTCGTCGCGGTCGAGTGTCTCGCTGCGCTTGAGGAAATTGACACCTTCAGGCAGGTATGGCTTTATCTCCTCGCGGCTGCAATACACATAAACCTCGTCTATTGTGGTCGTCTTTGTCAATGTCTCGAGGATATGTTGCAACAACGGCTTTCCCCCAAGCAACTTGAGGTTCTTGCCTACAACACGTTTGCTGTTGAGCCTTATGGGTACAAATGCTACGACTTTCATAATCAGAGGCAACTGAAGGCATCAATTACACCGACGAGCTTGTTCTCGTCGTTTACAACGATTAGCGACTTGATATTGTGCTGGCGCATTATCTCCTCGGCGTGTGACAGCTTGGCATCCTCCTTGATGGTTTTTGGACTGTTGTTCATCAGGTCCTTGACTGTAAGCTGGAAGAACCTGTCCTGGTCACGCTGCATTGTGCGGCGTATGTCGCCATCGGTAACAACGCCAAGAATTTCATCATTCTCCACAACAACAGCGATGCCCATTTTTGTGCGGCTAATCTGCAACAGGGTGTCGCTTATCTTTGATTCACGAGTGACGATGGGCAGGTTGTCACTTGTCATATAATCCTTGACTCTTGACAACAGACGGCGCCCGAGCGAGCCTCCGGGGTGGAACTGTGCGAAGTCCTTTGCCTGGAAATTGCGCACAGTCATCAGTGCACAGGCAATGGCATCGCCCATTGCAAGGGTAGCGGTTGTCGACGATGTCGGGGCAAGGTTCAACGGGCAGGCCTCCTTGTCGACCGACACGTTGAGGTGGCAGTCGGAGTATTTGGCAAGCAGTGATGCCGGGTTGCCCGACATTGATATTATCGGTATGTTCCTCTCCCTGAGCAGCGGTATGAAACGCAACAGTTCGTCTGTCTGTCCCGAATTCGATATCGCAAGCACGACATCGCCTTCACCAATCATACCGAGGTCGCCGTGGAAGGCATCGAGCGGGTTTACAAAGAACGCCGGTGTTCCTGTACTTGCCAGCGTCGATGCAATCTTGGCACCGATGTGTCCTGATTTGCCGACGCCGGTTACAATGAACTTGCCCTTACTCTCAATTATAAGCTCAATCGCCTTTGTGAAATTATCATCCAGTTTAGGAATCAGATTAAGAATAGCCTGAGCCTCTTCCTGAAAGCACTTTTTTGCTACATCGATTACGTTTGTCATATATTGTCCGTTTTTTTGTTATCTGTGCAATGTGGCCTTGCCCGGCAAGAGCAAAAACCGTTAATTACCGCGAAGATAGTAAATAAAAATGGAAATTGACAATATAGTGATACATAAAAGAAGGTGACTTGGGTCACCTTCTTTTGTATGAGGCGTGAATAAAAAGTAAAGTTCAAGGCTTGTGAAG
>CALBKR010000225.1 GCA_937896105.1 uncultured Bacteroidales bacterium | reverse complement strand
CACAATCTGGTCAACCTTCTGTGTCTTTTCCATGTCTGTGTTATTATAGTCTTTTATAAGTTGGGTATTCTGTGCCCAAATTTCGTAAACATTTGTGAAACGAGGAAATGTTTTCGGATAAAAAAAGGACAAATGCCGAATTTAACATTTGTCCTCCTGTTCCTATGCTCTTTTTTTACATCTCTCCGTACTCGTCATATCCGCTCGACGGTATCTCCTGCTGTTGTTGTCGCGTGGGTTTCTTAGCCTTCATATTACCGAAACTGTAGGTGAGTGTAAAGCCGAATGTACGACCACCGCGTGAGTTTTCGGAGTAGCGGTAGAAATTGTCGTTGCTGGTCACCGAATGCCATCCGCGTGAGTCGAGCAGGTCGCGTGCGTTGATGCTCAGGCTCCAGTGCTGGTTGAAGGTCTTGCGGAGCCCGAGGTCGAGCGAGTAGCTTGGCTCACGGTAGCCTTGTGCGACTATGCGTTTTGCATTGTAGCGTCCTGTAAGCTGCATTGTTATGCCCCAGGGGAGCATTACGTTTGCGGTCATTCGTGCGTTCCACGAAAAGTTCTCGTCGGCCTTTCCTTTCACCTTGTGCCCGTTTATGATATATTCGAAATCATCGAGCTTGTAGTAGAAAAGGTTTACTGTGGTGGTGAGGTCGAGAATCTTGAAAAGCCTGTTCTTGCTTACAATCTCAAGACCTGCCGACTGTGTGTTTGCGACATTTTCGCTCGTGGTGTATATCACCTGGCCGCTCTATGACATCTTCTGTAGTGCGGTAGTAACCCGACAGTGACAGAGTGTGGTTCTCCCAGTTCTTCAGGTAGTTTATTTCGTATGCGTTCGAGTACTCGGGTGTGAGGTTCGGGTTACCGAACGAGATGTTGGTGGAGTCGCTGATGTTCTGGAAACTGTTGAGCTGTCCGCCCCACGGACGGCGCAGGCGACGTGTGTAGTTTACCTGTATCTCCTGTCCTTCACTTATCTCGTAGCTGATGAAGGCGCTCGGGAAGAGCTTGAAGAAATCCTTTGATGTGTAACCGGGTATCCGGCCGCTCTGCTCCTCCTGCCAACCGTATGAGCGTGTCTTGACATTCCAGTATTCGCCACGCAGGCCTATCTGGTAGCCGAATTTGCCTATGCGTCCCGAATAGGTGGCGTAGAGTGCGTGTGTGTTCTGCTTGTAGCGGAACTTGTTGTAGAGCAGGGTGTCGGGCAGGGTATGTGCCTCGTCGGTATATGTTATAACGGGGCTGTCGTCGTCCGAGATATCGCCTTTGTAACCGGCCTCGATACGGTGGTTGTCGTTAATCTTATATTCGTAGTCGAGCTTTATCGAGGTGTTGTTGCTGCTGTTCTTGCCATCCTGGAATTGGTAGCTGCTTATCTCGGTGGTGTCTGCACCGAAGAACAGCGTGTTCTGGCGGTATGTGGCATCGCGCTTCTGCATCCACTGGTGGTGTCCTACCGAGAAATCGATGAAATGTGTGTCGCTCCAACGGTGTGTGTAGCCCAGTTCTACATTATACATAGTGGGGCTTCCGTCCTGTCTTGTAGAGCGTAAGCGTTTCTGTGTGGGGGTGGCATATGTGCCATCACTGTTGATGAGGCCGCTTACAGCCTCGATGTCGCTGTCGTGGTGTCCGTTGCCGTACATACCCATCACGTTTGCATATAGCTCATCCTTTTCGGTAAATCTCCAGGTTATTCCGGCGCGGCCGAATATGTTGTTCGGGTTGTGGCTGCCGGTGCTTGTCTGGCGTTGGTACTGCTGCGGACCGAAATATCTGGTGTCGGTGTAGCCTTCGTTCTCGAACCTCATATTGCGGTAGTTGAGTCCTGCATATACATCGACTTTCCCACTGCTGTAGTTGAAATTGCCACCGGCGTTGTAACCGAGTCTGGAGTCCATTCCGGCCTGAACGCTTCCATAGTAGCCGGCTTTGCGGTTGCGCTTGAGGATTATGTTGATGATGCCGGCTGTGCCCTCGGGCGAGTGCTTTGCCGACGGGTTAGTGATTACCTCAATCTTTTCGATAGAGCCTGCAGGCATCTGCTGCAGTATGTCGCCCTGGTTGTCGGCTGTCAGTCCGCTGGCCTTGCCGTTAATCCATATGGTTACACTCTCGCTGCCTCGCAGTGATACCGCTCCTTCGTTGTCGACCTCGACCGAGGGTATGTCGGCCAGCACATCACTTGCCGAGCCTCCTGTCGATGCTATGTTCTGGTCGACGGTAAAGACGCGCTTGTCTATCTCGAAACTCATCTGTGAGCGCTGCTCGGTAACAACAACCTCTTTCAGGAGTTTGCTGTCACTCTTGAGGCGTATCGTTCCAAGGTTTATATTGTTCTTCCCTGCTGAAATGACAACATCGCGGTTCTCTTCAAGGTATCCTATAAATGATGCAGTAATGGTGTATTTGCCGGCCTTTATGTTGTTTAGTCTGAACGAGCCGTCTTCTCCGGTGCTGCATCCGCTGGTCGGGGCGGTGCTTCCTTCGGGTGTGAGCGCTATTGTCACATAGGGCAAGGCTTCGTCGTTCTCGTCGTCAATCAATATGCCGCGTATTGTTCCTGTCACTTGTGCAAATATCCCCAGTGGGGCGATGAGCAAAAGTGTGAGCAGTGCTTTTTTCATATTTCGTCGGTGGTAAATATTTTTTACTATTCGGTTTAGGCTTGCAAAGGTACAAAAAAAGTTCCTAAGGCCATAAAATATAGACGATTTTTGTGGTTACTCGAGGTATTTGCTTATTTCGCCGCTTATGAGCAATAACGAAATTTCGCATATTTTGGTTTCATATTCCACCGACAGCAGTCGCTCTTCGGCCTGAAGGAGGCTCAGCTGCGCCTCGCGCATTTCGATACCTGACAGGTCTCCGAGCATATAACGCTCCTTGGCTATCTCGTGGTTCTCGCGTGCTGTGATGACATTCACTCTCTCAAGCTTCAGCAGGTGCAGGTTGTTGCGGTATGCCTGCCACATATTTCCAAGGTCGGCTTTGAGTGCAAGTTCCAGCCGGTCACGCTGCAGCTTGGCATTCTCAATTTCAATCTTTGCGTTGCGCTTTTCGCGGCGCCTGTTGCCGTCCCAGATGTTGAAGCCTATTGTCACGCCTGCGTTGCCGCCCCAGCCGTTACGGTTGGTGTACACTCCGTCCGAGTAGCCGTTGAATGTGTAGTCGTAGCCTGCATTAAGCTTTACATAAGGATAGTTGCGCGAAAGCACCTTCTTGTAGTCGAGGTCGGTAACGGCTTTGTTGTGGTCGGCAAGAAGCAGGCTTGCATTGTTCTCGAGCGTTCCGTACCATAGCCGGGTGAAATCGAGTGTGCTGTCTATCTCTATGGTGGTCTCTGCTGTTATGATGGGGCTGTACACCTCGTCAATCGCCATCATCTCGTTAAGTGCAATGCGTGAGGTGATGACGGCTGCCTGCTGTTTCAGGAACTGCGCACTGTCGGCATTGAAGTCCACCTTTGCCTGCTGGTAGTCGAGACGTGAGAAATTGCCTATGTTATAGCGCTCCTCGACAACGCGAAGGCGCTCTTTAGACAACTGCACGGCGTTGTTGTAGTTCCTCAGGCGCAACCGTTGCTGGATGAAATTATAATACTCTGATGCCAGCTCTGCAATGAAATCCTCTATGGCAAGGCGAGTCTCTGCCTCGCCCATACGCTCCATCTCCTTGAGTTGCTTGTAGGTGGTACTTGCATTGAAGCCGTCGAATATTGTCCAGTTTACATCTATTCCGGTGTTGAGCGTGTGCCCGAACTCGTTCCGTGTCCTCTCTGTTTCTCCTGTTGCACGTAACTTGGCATTGCCGCTGCTCAGGTTGCCGTTGTATCCGGCAGCAATGTCTATGGTAGGCAGCATCCCTGCATTGGAATATGTCGCGTTGTTATGGGCGATATTCTCTTCGTTGCGTGTGATGCGCAGGGAATAGTTGTTTTCAAGACCTATTTTCAGGCATTCGCCCAATGTGTATTCCTGTGCATTACTGCCGATATTTATGGCCAAAATGGCAAATATGGTCAAAAAGGTGCGTCTCATCTGTTTTCCTCCTCAATTTTATCTTTTCGTTCGGTCGATATGAAACTGTATATTGCCGGGACAATATACATTGTGAGTATGGTGGATACGAGCATACCGCCCACGACGGCTGTTCCCATCGCTATACGCTGGTTGGCACCCTCACCGTCGGCAAACATAAGCGGCATAAGGCCAAGCATTGTCGAGAGGCTGGTCATAAGGATTGGGCGCAGACGTTGCAAAGATGCGTTCTTGATAGCTTCCATCTTGCTTTCGCCGCTCTTTTGCTTCATATTGGCAAACTCAACGATGAGAATACCGTTCTTGGCGACAAGGCCTATGAGCATAATTATACCTATCTGGCTGAATACGTTCATCGTGATTCCTCCATTGTCCATAAAGATGAGGGCTCCTGCAATGGCAAGCGGCACGGTGAGCATAATTATGAACGGGTCCTTGAAGCTCTCGAACTGTGCCGCGAGAATCAGGTATATGAGCACCAGTGCAAGAATGAATGCAAACATAAGGCTCGAAGAGCTCTCGCGGAACTCCTTCGACTCTCCTGTGAGGGCTGTGCGGAAGGTGTCGTCAAGCACCTCTTCGGCAATTTTGTCCATCTCGGATAGTCCGTCACCGATGGTCTTGCCTTCGGCGAGTCCTGCCGATACGGTTGCCGACAGGAAACGGTTGTAGTGATAGAGTTTCGGCGGTGCTGTAGACTCCACGAACTCTACAAAATTCTCGAGCTGTATCATCTGCCCGTTATCGCTGCGTATGTAAATCGATTTTACACTCGACGGGGTGTTGCGTTGCTGGCGGTTAATCTGCCCGATGATTTCGTACTGCTTGCCGTTCATATAAAAATATCCCATTCGCTGTCCGCTAAGGCCATACTGCAGTGTCTCGGCAACATCGCGCACACTGACACCGAGCATTCCGGCCTTGTCGCGGTTGATGTTCACTCTTGTCTCGGGGCTGTTGAACTTGAGGTCGACATCGGCCATCTTGAATGTGGGGTTGTCATACACGCGTTGCAGGAATTTTGGCAGTACCTCCTGCAGCTTTTCGCTGCTTGTAGCCTGTATAACGTACTGCACAGGCATACTTCCGCGACGTCCGCCGAACGAGGACTGCTGTTGTACGAACGCTCTTGCCTTGGTCTTTCCCGAAATGGCTGCCGTTAGCCTCTCGGCTGCCTCCATCTGCGTGTAGTCGCGCTGGTCGATGTCCTTCAGGGTAATCCTTATATTGCCGCTTCCGT
>CALBKR010000224.1 GCA_937896105.1 uncultured Bacteroidales bacterium | reverse complement strand
GAAGGGTGACGAAGGCGATATACAGGAAAACCGCCCACGCCAGTACGAATTCAACAAGCTCAACCTCAACTATACACTAATGAGCAAGCGCAACCTGCTCATCCTTACCAAAGAAGGTGTAGTCAACGGTTGGGACGACCCCCGTATGCCTACAATATGCGGTATCCGCCGTCGTGGATACAGCCCACAGGCTATACTCAATTTCATCGACAAGATAGGATACACTACCTTTGACGCCTTGAACGACATAAAGCTGATGGAGGCTGCTTGTCGCGAAGACCTCAACACACGCGCTCTTCGAGTGAGCGCTGTTGTAGACCCTGTGCGCCTGGTAATAGACAACTACCCCGAGGATTTGGTCGAGGAGATGCAGGCTATAAACAACCCCGAAGACGAGAACTCCGATTCACACATCATACGTTTCTCCCGCGAGCTATACATTGAGCGTGAAGACTTTATGGAAGATGGCGGCAAGAAGTTCCTTCGCCTTGGGCCAGGCAAAGAGGTACGCCTGAAGAATGCATACATCATCAAATGTGATGAAGACCCGGCAAAGTGCATCGAGAAGGATAAGAATGGCAATATCGTATGCATCCACGCCACATATGACCCTGAAAGCCGCAGCGGAATGCCTGGAGCCGACCGACGCATAAAGGGCAAGACACTGCATTGGGTAAGCTGTGCCCACAGTGTTCCCTGTGAGGTACGTGACTACAATTGCCTATGGACTTGCGAGAACCCACGCGACGCAATCAAGCAGTATGAGAACGAGAACTGCGTAAGAGGCATTGAGGCTATGCGCCCGTTCTTGAACCCGGACTCCCTGCGCATAAACAGAAATGCCTACATTGAGGAGTGGGCTGCAGACCTGCCCCACCTGAGCTACCTGCAGTTCCAGCGTATAGGATATTTCAATGTTGACCCCGACAGCAAACCCGGCAAACCGGTATTCAACCGTACAGTATCGCTAAAGGGCAAGTAATACGAACTTTGGTAGGAAGCGACCTCCTGTATGAATAACGATAAGGGATACTTTGACACACCGGAATTCCGCGAATTGCTTGCCAGATATGAGAAATCCGTTCAATTGGAAATGGGAGCATATTTCGGCATAGACGAGTTTGTGGATCTGTTGTCGTATTACCTCTCCATCGACCAGAGCGACGAGGCAACTGCCGTACTCGATGCCGCAAAGCGCCTGCACCCTACAGCTGCGGAAAATGTAAAGATGGAGATTAAGTTGCTCCTTTACCTGGGCGAAGCAAGAAAAGCACTTGACCTGTTCAACAATCTGAAATATATCGACGAGGCCGAAATGCTGATGCTGAAGGCCGAGATTATGTTGGCGCTGAAAGATTTCAAGCAGGCACACGACATTGCACTTGAACTGATGCAGAAGAGAGCGCCCGAGATTGACTGTCTTTACGAAGGGCTTGAGATACTGCTTGACTGCGGTTTCGCACTTGAAGCATTGGCAATTTGCGAGAGTGCACTAAAATCGGCTCCCGGGCAGACAAGTCTCCTTGAGATAAAGGCAGAAAGCCTTATAGAGCTGCAACGCATAAACGATGCCGTAAAGATATACAACGACTTGCTCGACAACAACTCCTACTCGACCTTCTATTGGGAACAGCTTGGACACATCTATTATATGGTCAAGAAATTCGGCAAGAGCCTCGAGTGTTTCGAATATGAAAGCACAATAAATCCGGATATCGAATACGCCAATATGATGCAGGCCTATTGTTACTACTACCTGCACGACTATAAGAATGCCAAAAAACTGTTTGCCGAACTTGCACAGAAATACAGCAACACGGTAACCCCGGCATTCTACATCGCACTTTGTCACTACCGCGAGGGAGCAATAGAAGAGGCACTCCGCTCATTCGATATAGCCATAAAGAATGCGCAGGAGGGTACAATCGCAATGATGCTGGCAAGAATCAACCGCGCCATACTGCTCGACATACAGGGAGATCAGTCGGTTGCCGATGATGCAATGTCAATGGCGTTGCTTATGCACCCCGACAATATGAAGCAACTGGTGCTGACCGACAACCGCCTTTATGAGTTACGCGACAAGGAGAACCTGACTTTCGATGATATGAATATTATCGAAACAAAGGAGTGGAGCACAGAAGAGAGCCTGTTCAGGCTTGGTGTACACCTTGTACGACACGGGCATTTGATACTTGGGAAAAGAGTATTCAACTACTGCCGTGATATGAGCTACGACAAGGCTGATATCGACGCCTACCTTGCCTATATACTTTGGAACAGCGGAAAAGGAGATAATGCCGACACATATATAGAAGGAGCACTCGAAGGGCGTTCGAGCCGACTTTGAGCTCCAATATCTTAGAACAATCTCGCGACCGTATCCATAGAACAGGCCAAAAAGAAAGAGGGGAATGCCTGACAAAGACACAACCCTCTTGAACTATCCAACATCAACGTGCTATTTCTCCTCGGAGAACTCCTTTATCCTATTCTCGTCCGACATTCTGCATATAAGCAAATTGCCATCCCTCTCGGCAATAATGCAGTCGTTGACTCCAATGACCACCACCTCTTTCATTCCACGGGTATTGACAACGCAATTGTGCGAATCGGCAAATTTCACGTCATTACTCAAAGCCGCATTGCCATTGACATCCTTGGCAACATTGCTGTGCAATGACACCCAGGTACCCAAATCGCTCCAACCGAAATTGGAGGGGAAGACAAAGATTTCATCCGCACGCTCCATAATTGCATAATCGACCGATATGCTGCGACACTCGGGGAAACGTTCGTTGACACGTTGTTGCTCCTCGGCTGTAAAGTAGTATGGTACAAGTGATTCGAAAACGTAAGCTATCGGTGACTGATAGATTCTGAAAGCGTTCACAATTGTAGAGACATTCCAGATGAAGATACCCGAGTTCCAGTAAAAATTATTCTTTGCAATATAAGCCTGCGCAATATCCAGTGACGGTTTTTCTTTGAAAGAATCGACACGGAACACCTCTTTGTTCGACAAGGATGAACTGCCGAGTACAGCCTCGATATAACCATAACCGGTATCGGGGCGTGTAGGCTTTATGCCAAGAGTGAGTATGGCGTCAGAATCGGCCACAAAGTTCAATGAAGATTTTATAATGCGTTGAAACTCCTGCACATCGGCAACAAAATGGTCACTCGGAGTAACAACCATATTGGCATTCGGAAAGCGCTTTTTGATTTTCCAGGCCGCATAGGCGATGCAAGGTGCCGTATTACGGCGACAAGGCTCTTTCAGGATATTGTCATCCGATATCATTGGCAACTGTTCCTTGACCATAGGTGCATATTTTTCCGATGTCAGCACCCATATATTTTCGGGAGGACAGATTCCTGCAAAGCGGTCAACAGTGAGCTGCAGAAGGGATTTACCACAACCAAGGACATCGATAAACTGTTTGGGACAATCGACTGTACTCATTGGCCAGAAACGGCTTCCGATACCGCCTGCCATTATTACAACGTGATTTGATGTTGCCATAAGATATTTTCTAAACCAAATGCAAATTTATATAAAAAAGAGATATCCAACAATTTTGGAACCCATTTATTAAACAGGTGCAACATTATCAGTGTTTTATCTGTGTTTTGTTATAATAATTCCATTAGCCACTGAAAATTCAAAAAAAAACTTGAAATATAAAATTAAATACCTAATTTTGTAGTTGTTCGTATAGTTTAACGGATTAAAAAAATTGCAATGTCTAATATCGAACACATAATACTCCCAGCACTGCTTGCCTTTGCCGGCACATTGTGGATACATCCCAAAGTCCTCAAAATAGCAATATTAAAGAACCTTGTCGACAACCCTGATGCCAGAAAGCTTCAACGTAAGCCGGTGCCCGTTATGGGCGGAATTGCCGTATTCTTCGGAATTGTGGTCGGGCTTTGCTCTTCACAGTTCATATTCAGCAGTGCCAATACATTTATGCTAATATCGGCAATGCTGGTAATGCTGTATGTAGGCACTATCGATGATGTCATCGACCTGTCGCCAACCATACGTTTCCTGATAGAGATAATTGTCATCGCCTGGCTGATGTATGCCAGCAAATCATCCATCAATTGTTTCTGGGGGCTTTGGGGTATTGGAGAAATCCCAGAATGGGCATCATACGCCCTTACGATATTCGCTGCTGTAGGCATAATCAATGCTGTTAACCTGATAGACGGAGTAAACGGTCTTTCATCAGGATTTTGTTTTATGGCATCGGTACTTTTTGCCATATTCTTCCATGTATCGGGCAATCAGGTTATGGCAACACTGGCAATATCTGCAGCCGGTGCCATAGTTCCATTCTTCCTCCACAATGTATTTGGCGAGAATACAAGGATGTTCATCGGAGACGGCGGAACGCTTGTTATAGGCACTATGATGGCAATGTTTGTAATGAACATACTTAAAGTGGATGCAGAGTGTGCAACGCTTGCTACAAAAGGTATGGGGCTTATACCGTTCAGCCTTGCAGTAATGTCAATACCCATTTTTGACACATTGCGCGTGATGTCGACACGCATACTGCACAAGAAATCACCGTTCCACCCCGACAAGACCCATCTGCACCATATGTTCATAGATTTGGGTTTCTCACACATAGGAACAACAATTTCAATCCTGTCGATAAATTTCCTTATCGTTATAATATGGTACATTTCGTACAGGATGGGAGCCTCTATTGATGTGCAACTCTACATTGTATTAGCATTGAGTATACTTGTGACATTCGTATTCTACAAGTTTGCAAAGACTCAACTGAAAAAAGGTGGAAAATGTCTGAAAAGGCTACAGAAAATCGGCAAGGCTCTGCATATTGAAAAGAAAGGATTGTGGAGTACCGTTCAACATTTCATTGACAAGATATAACAAAACGCCAGTATAACATAAGGGCATTGCTTGTGAGCGATGCCCTTATGTTATACTGGCAAAATCAATTACGTTCGAGACTGTAATTGATACGATGCACACCGAGCAACCGGTCATACCTGTCACTGAAACCACGATAATATATATATATAAGGTATTCGTTCTCCGTATTATAGAAATTGCCCTCGGCTGGAGCAATATCGGCCTTTTCAGCACCATAGGGCAGCCAGACATACTGATAGTTGTACACACCCAGTTTCAAAGGCAAAGAGACAAAATAGTAGCACTCTTCTTCGTCATAATCCAGCCTATTGAGCGGTGTAAAGCCATTTCCGCAGAAATCACCAAGCAGATAGAAATCGCCACCCTCACGGCGTGGAATGTCCAAGGCAAAGTGCACATTTATGTAATCGGCCTCAATGGATGTACCATAACCCTCAAAAGTATTCACGTAGAAAAGTCCATTCTCATCACGATAATTCGAATGTGAGTGCCGCTGCTTGTCCATATACAGCACTGCGTTATATTCGGGTTCAACATAGACCACCTCCTCCACACTCTCGCCCGGCGAATTAGGGTCGGCAACCTCGAAACGGCGATATTCATTTCCCGCATCGAAGATTAGTCGGTTGTTGTGCACATACTCTACCCTGCCGCCTGTAATATATGTTGGGGTTATTCCACTGACAGAATTGTCACGACGACGGTTCTGATAGACTACAGGCTTCAATTCACTTGCCGGTGCGGTAACAAACGAAGGATAGGAGACCTTGAAGGATAGCTGCTGCTGCCCTTCGTTGAATGAGACATCAGTGTCACCGCTCACAGCAGCCTCGACAAAAGTCAAAGGCTCGGCTACAGAGAACTCAAAAACTACAACGGGAGTTTCATCATCACTCTCATCATCGAGAACCTCTATACGATAATTACCCGAGGCCTTCAAAGAAACCTCACTGTTGGGTATCCTGAATTCATAATGAGTATAAAGCTGTGTTGTATTGACCGAATTCTCCCACTCCTCGATGACAACATCGTTGAAACCGTCGAGATAATCGATTTCGAGAAGATCCGAAGGCGACCAGTCGGCATTGCAGTGAACAACGCGGTATGTATACCTGTGGTATATGTGCGACATCTCGTCGAAAGAGAAATGCATTACATCTTCACTCCCGAACCGCATAACGGGGGGAGCGCCCCACTCGCCATTGAGCAGCATCTGCGGAGTGCGCACTGACTGTTGATAGGAGCGAGCGAACTGTGCTTTGGCACACAAAGCGACAAGCATCAGCAGGCAAGTTATTATCCGTTTTGGCATATCGTGCTAATTTTGCAAAGCGAAGATAAGCATTTAAAAACAATATTTTCGTATATTTACATAATTTATGACTCATAACATTACGCAACAGGATGAAAAAACTTTTTGCAATCATAATAACAAGCATATTTCCTTACATTGCAATTGCTCAGGGTGTAATATTTGAAAAAGAAGATAGCATAAGGATAGAATCAATGCTGCACGGCCTTGCCGACAACAAGCCGACAGCGGAACTGCTGACTGAAATTGCCAATGCATTTGTAGGTGAGAAGTATGTGTCGGGGACATTGGAACAGGGTATTGACGAGCCGTTGACAATTAGCTGCAGCAGACTCGACTGCACCACCTTTGTGGAGCTGGTTGTGGCCATTGCAGTGAGTGCAAGGAATGGGGATACCGATTTCAGTTCAGTCTGCCGGAACCTTGAAAGAATCCGATACCGAAACGGGAAGAACTGTGGATATGCAAGCCGTTTGCACTACATAAGCTGGTGGATAACAGATGGTGCCAAGAGTGGAATTGTGCAAGAAATCACCGCATTGATGAGCAACGAGAGACAAGGCGGCACCCTGGACTATATGAGCACCCACCCAGACAGCTATCCGTTGCTTGTTGAACACCCGCGCCTGATAAATGAAATCGCAAATCACGAGAAGATATCCAATATGGACAATACCTGCTACATACCTAAAGAGAGACTCAGCAACTGCAGTACGTTCGACATAAGAGAGGGCGATATCATCGCCATTACCACATCAATAAAAGGACTTGATGTAACGCATATCGGTTTCGCGTACTACAACAACGGCGAACTGTGCCTCCTGCACGCATCAAGCGAAAAGGGGATGGTAATAAAAGAGAGCAGGCCGCTTTACGATTACCTAAAAAACAGGAAGAGACACACAGGAATAAGAGTCTTCAGGGCTGTATTTTGACTGTGACGGCATCACTGCTGCTGTTGTCTGCTTCTCTCAACCAGGCGTTTACGGTCCTCGATACGACGTCTTTCACGCTCCTCGTACCCTGCGCGTGTACGTTTCCAACGATTGTGGGTCCACAACCACAGTTCGGGATTTTCCTTTATTTCCTGTTCAAGAAGTTCGTAATACCTGTTTGTGGGTTCAAACTCTTCCATCAGTGATGCGTCCTCGGAGAACATCTCCACATCTGCCACATAGTGACCACGCTTCACCCGTTTCACCTTCATAAAGAAGAGTGCAGCGTGAGTTCTACGGGCTATCTTTTCGGTGCCTGTGAAGACGGGAGTGTCGCGGTGCAGGAAATCAACCCAATGGTTTATAGACTCCCAGGTCGGTACCTGGTCGGCTATGAAGCCTATCAGATATTTCTTT
This sequence comes from uncultured Bacteroidales bacterium, assembly GCA_937896105.1. The sequence continues at coordinate 5,536 of CALBKR010000224.1, read as the reverse complement.
TTCTCTTTTGTAATCTGCATTATACGGCGGAGCGTATTGGCCATTGTTATCGACTCGGCGCCATACTGGTCACGCATCTTCTTCATCAGGGCATCGAAATACCTGTTTTCAAGCGGATGATATATGTCACCTACTACTACATCGTCCAGATTAAAATACAAAGATAGCGATGTAACATATTCCCAGTTAAAGAAGTGCCCCATATAAAACACGCAGGAACGCCCCTGATCCAGCACCTTCTGCGCCTCCTCTACACCATTAAAGACCATTCTTTTGCGTATCTGCTTCTCGCTCATTCCATAGAATTTTATGGTCTCGACAAAATAGTCGCACAACGAGGAGTAGAATTTCTTCTCTATCTTCTTTATCTCCTTTATGCTCTTTTCCGGGAACGACTTGACAAGGTTGTCGCGTACTATTCTACGGCGGTAACGCACCAGATAGTAGACCAGGAAATAGATGAAATCCGATATAAGATATAGCACACAGAACGGCAACTTGTTCAAGACAAAGAGCACAGACACGGCTATGTAATAAAGAATCTTTTTCATTGGCAGAACTTACAAATCCCTATTTGGACAATAATTTTAAACAGTTTCTTACGGAGTGCAAATTTACATTTTTTTTTCGAACAAACTAATGCTACGACCTACCAATGGAAAATGAAACCGGATACAGCCATAAAAAGGTACAGATTATATACAAAAAGACAGGCTCCCGACGAGGAGCCTGCCGTATACCTATTTGCAACTTACTTCAAAGTGCCGTTATTGGCAGCTTCAATCATCTCTGCACTTGCATACATATATATTTCAACCCTACGGTTCTCGGCGCGGCCCTCTACTGTAGAGTTGTCGGCAACAGGTGATTTCGAGCCGAAACCTTCCACACTTGTTATCTGGCTTTCAGATACACCGTTCAACAGGAGAAAATCGGCAACAGACCTTGCACGTTTCACAGAGAGAGGGTTGTTGATGGCATCGGTACCCGTCGAATCGGTGTGACCATATATCACGACATCGGCATCGCTATACTCCACAAGCACCTTTGCGAACTCTGTAAGATTATCCTTCGCCACCTGATTCAGCACATACTTGTTTGTAGCAAAGAGCACTCCTGAATCGAATGTTACCTTTACGGCGGTGAGATTATTGGCATCGGTAATTGTCTGCACGGTTGCATTCTCAACCTGGGCTGCAGCCTCGGCAGCATTATCCATTCTCTTGCCGATGAGAGCACCGGTTCCTGCACCTACTGCAGTACCCACAGCCGCACCTATTGCAGCACCGGTACCCATGTTGCCGGTGAACTTGCCGATAAGGACACCCAACAATGCACCACCGGCCGCGCCGCTTGCACCACCAATAACACTACCCTTGGCCAAATTGCTCCAAGTACCACAACTTGAGAGAAGAAGCGCAGAACAAAGCACTACGCTGACTGTTTTTACGAGTTTCATATAAGTAAGATTTGTTTTCTTTGGTTAACCATTGCAAAGGTAATCAAAAATATCGTTACACAAAAACAGGCTGCTTCTTAATTGAATACAAAATGAGCATAAAACAAAAACAACACATTCATTTTTGCCTTTATGTTAATATATTTTTATACTTTTGCAGATATTATAAAGACATAAAAAAGTATTACGATATGGCCGAATTAAAAGATTTGACAAAACGCAGTGAAAGTTATTCGCAGTGGTACAACGACCTGGTGATTAAGGCAGACCTTGCCGAGCAGTCGCCGGTAAGAGGATGTATGGTGATAAAGCCCTACGGCTACGCCATTTGGGAGAAGATACAGCGCACGCTCGACGATATGTTCAAGGAGACCGGACACGTGAACGCCTATTTCCCTTTGCTGATACCGAAATCTTATCTCAGCCGCGAGGCCGAGCACGTTGAGGGCTTCGCCAAGGAGTGTGCCGTGGTGACACACTACCGCTTGAAGAATGCCGAGGATGGCAGCGGAGTTGTAGTAGACCCTGCAGCAAAGCTTGAGGAGGAGATGATTATACGCCCCACATCGGAGACCATCATCTGGAGTACATACAAGAACTGGATACAGTCCTACCGCGACCTGCCCATTATGGTAAACCAGTGGGCAAACGTAATGCGTTGGGAGATGCGTACCCGTCTGTTCCTGCGTACAGCCGAGTTCCTGTGGCAGGAGGGACACACGGCTCACGCCACACGCGAAGAGGCCGAGAAGGAGGCACAGACAATGCTCCACGTATACAACGATTTTGCAAACAACTATATGGCACTTCCTGTGGTTATGGGTGTAAAATCGGCCAACGAGCGTTTCGCCGGTGCACTCGATACATACACTATCGAAGGCTTGATGCAGGACGGCAAGGCATTGCAGTGCGGTACATCACATTTCCTCGGACAGAATTTCGCAAAGGCATTCAACGTACAGTTCGTAGACAAAAATAACAACCTCGAGTATGTTTGGGCGACATCTTGGGGCGTATCGACACGCCTTATGGGTGCTCTCATAATGACCCACTCAGATGACAACGGCCTCGTACTCCCACCGGCATTGGCACCTATCCAGGTTGTAATTATTCCTATCTGCAAGAACGAGGAGCAGTTGGCAAAGATAAAAGAGACAACAGACCCGATGATTGCAGAGCTTAAGAAGATGGGTATCACCGTGAAATTCGATGATGCCGACAACAAACGCCCTGGCTTCAAGTTCGCCGAGTACGAGCTCAAAGGTGTGCCTGTGCGTCTTGTACTTGGAGCACGAGATATCGAGAACGGCACAATAGAGGTTATGCGCCGCGATACTCTTGAGAAGGAGACACGCTCTATCGAAGGCATTACAGCATATGTAAAGGAACTGCTCGATGATATCCAGGCCAACCTGCACCGCAAGGCTCTTGAGATGCGTGAGGCAAACACACGAACAGTCGACACATACGAGGAGTTCAAGACCGAAATCGAGAAGGGCGGATTCATACTTGCACATTGGGACGGCACGCCTGAAACCGAGGAACTCATAAAGAACGAGACAAAGGCAACCATACGTTGCATTCCGCTCGGCTGGGACGAAACACCGGGAACCTGTATGGTCACCGGTAAGCCATCGGCACGCCGTGTGCTTTTTGCAAGGGCTTACTAAAAAGCCTTTCTACAACAAAACGACCTAAAAGAGCGAAGGATGGAGACTACAAACAAGATATCTGTTGTAATCAACACATACAATGCCGAAAAGCATCTTGCCAACGTGCTTGAGGCGGTCAAGAGCTTCGACGAAATTGTAATATGTGATATGGAAAGCACCGACAGCACTCTGGACATTGCAAGAAGATACGGATGCAAGGTTGTAACATTTCCCAAAGGAAACATCACCATTGTCGAGCCAGCCCGTAACTTCGCCATCCAACAAGCCACCCACGAATGGGTACTTGTCGATGCTGACGAGATTATCACGCCGGAACTGCGTAAATACCTTTACGAAAGGATTGAGCAGCCCGACTGCCCCACCGGTATGTTCATTCCGAGACAGAATATGTACCTGGGAAAATATGACAAAGAAAGGTCAGCACACGATTACCAGTTGAGGTTTATGAAACGCGACAAGGTTGATTGGCCCCACACCATCCACTCCGTCCCTCACATTGACGGAACAGTAGAGAGAGTTCCGCCCAAATACAGGATGATGCACCTTGCCGACGAAACGATACCACAATTCATCAGCAAGGCCAACATATACAGCGACAATGAGGTTGTCAGGAAAGCTCACAAGAAATATGGTACTTGGGCACTACTTTATCGTCCTACGTGGCGCTTTTTCCGCACATACTTCATTATGGGCGGAATATGGCAAGGCAAGCGAGGTTTGATAAGAGCATATATGGATGCTGTATATCAGGTATTCATAGTGACAAAGATGATGGAGAAGGATATCAGGAACAGAAACTGATAAAACATCAATGGCGGCATATGCCGCCATTGATGTTTTATCAGTCTACTGGTATCGTGACCCCGGTGGGATTGACAAAGTCTATTCCACCTTTTCCTCGGATATACTTAAAAAAACAAAGCGCACTTTGTTTTTCAAAGTGCGCCTCTCGTGACCCCGGTGGGATTCAAACCCACGACCTTCAGAACCGGAATCTGATGCTCTATTCAGCTAAGCTACAGGGCCGATGGTTATCTTTTCGATTGCGACTGCGAAGTTAACAATAAAATGCAAAGAAACAACTGCATATTTGCCAAAAATACGCTGAACTGGAGAAAAATATTGCATTCACAATGCTTTATAACAAAAATATTGGCATTTTTAAAATAAAAGACCTATCTTTGCTCAAAATCGTAAAGCAATAGCTTTGACAAAGCTCAAAAAATAACAGCAAAACAGGCTAAAACCGCCTCAAAAAGTCAACTTAAACAATGAAATTATACCAATTACCGCAGGAATACACTCCGCTGCTTGACCTCAAGCAGACAGAACTTGCCATCAAGCAGATAAAGGAGACATTCCAGTTGAACCTATCGTCATCACTGCGTCTTCGTCGTGTCACAGCTCCCCTCTTTGTATTGCAGGGTACTGGTTTGAACGACGACCTCAACGGCTACGAGAATGCAGTGAATTTCCCCATTCAGGATATGAACGGCGCAGTCGCTGAAGTTGTACACTCATTGGCAAAATGGAAACGCGTGACACTCGCCGAGTATAACATTGCAAATGGGTTCGGCATATACACTGATATGAACGCCATACGCGCACACGAGGAGCTTGACAACCTGCACTCTCTTTATGTCGACCAGTGGGACTGGGAACGTGTGATAGACAAGGAGGAGCGCTCAGTAGAGTTCCTGCGCAAGATTGTGCGTGATATCTACTCGGCGATACTGCACACTGAATTTGCCCTCAGCGAGAGCTACCCGCAACTAAAGCCGTCGCTCCCCGAGGAGATTACATTCATACACAGCGAGGAGTTGCGGCTCAAATACCCGGAACTGACACCCAAGGAGCGCGAGGAGGCTATTACAAAGGAGCACGGCGCCGTTTTCATCATTGGCATTGGCAACGAACTTGGCGACGGCATACCGCACGACAACCGTGCGCCTGACTATGACGACTACAGCACACCCAACGAGGATGGCTATTTCGGTCTGAACGGAGACCTGATGATATGGAGCGATGTACTTGGTAAGGCTATGGAGCTATCATCTATGGGCATACGCGTTGACCGCGAAGCACTGCTGCGCCAGCTTGAGAAGTCGGGCAAGGAAGAGCGCAAGGAGCTCTATTTCCATCGTCGTATGCTCAACGGCGACCTCCCTTTGAGCATAGGTGGAGGTATCGGGCAGTCACGCCTATGTATGCTGTTGCTGAAGAAGGCGCACATAGGAGAGATACAGTCGAGCATCTGGCCCGAGGAGATGCGTAGCAGATGTAAAGCAATGAATATACCTCTTATATAATATGGATGTAAAGATTGAGCAAGGCTGGAAAGAGGTGCTTGCCGGGCAGAAAGCCTTTGATGAAGTCGGTACCTGGCTGCCCAATGAGACTGTGG
>CALBKR010000223.1 GCA_937896105.1 uncultured Bacteroidales bacterium | reverse complement strand
TGCTGAGGCAGAGAAGCGCTACAACGAGAAGTACGGCAAGGCACCAAAGGTGTACGACGTAGTAATCGGCGACGGTTCACGCAAGATCTGCTAATTCTTGAGCAAGAAACATAAAATCCAAAAGGCGCAATCGGAAGGTTGCGCCTTTTGTTATTACAACACTTTTGAAATAAATGTTGTATTTTAGAAATAAAGTTGTATTTTAGCAAAATATAAAAAAACTGACTTGTTATGAAGAACCTGAACGTAGGCATGCTTGCCCTTGCAACATTGCCGGGTGCATTGGTTGCCCAAGAGAGTGCCGACACTGAACCTTATTTGAAATCGCGTCCCAACGTGGTTATGATATATGCAGATGACTTGGGATTCGGCGACCTTGAGTGCTACGGTGCAGTAGGAGTAAAGACCCCTAATGTAAACCGTCTGTCCGACAATGGCGTGCGCTTTACCAATGCCCATGCCGTGGCATCGACCAGTACCCCATCGCGATACTCATTGCTCACAGGAGAGTACCCATGGCGCAAGAGCGGAACAGACGTTGCTGCCGGCGATGCAGCAATGATTATATCGCCCGACCAGTACACCGTTGCCGATGTATTCAAGGAGGCAGGCTATACCACAGCCGCTTTTGGCAAGTGGCATCTTGGACTTGGTTCACAGACCGGCAAGCAGAACTGGAATGCCCCCATCACCCCGGCATTGGGCGATATCGGTTTCGACTACTCGTACATTATGGCTGCAACAGCCGACCGCGTTCCATGCGTATTCATTGAGAATGGCGCAGTGGCGAACTATGACCCGTCGGCACCAATATATGTAAACTACAACAAGAACTTTGACGGAGAGCCGACTGGTGCAAACAACCCGGAGCTACTGTACAATCTCAAATCGAGCCACGGGCACGACAATTCAATCATCAACGGTATAGGACGCATTGGTTACATGAAAGGTGGCGGCAAAGCGCTGTGGAAAGACGAAGATATTGCCGACAGCATCACGGCACATGCGGTCGACTTCATAAAGGAGAACAGCAATGAACCGTTCTTCATGTACTTTGCCACAAACGACGTCCATGTACCGCGTTTCCCGCATCCACGTTTCCGTGGGCAGAGCGAGATGGGACTGCGCGGCGATGCCATAGTGCAGTTCGACTGGAGCGTGGGCGAGATTGTACGCACTCTCGAAGAGCAGGGATTGCTCGACAACACCCTTATCATACTCACCAGTGACAATGGCCCGGTGCTTGACGATGGTTATGTAGACCAGGCCGAGGAGCTTGTTGGCGACCACTCGCCTACCGGCGGCCTGCGTGGCGGCAAATACAGCGCATACGAGGGCGGAACACGCGTGCCGTTCATCGTTCATTGGCCGGCCGTAATAAAGGAGCAGGGAGTGAAGAGTTCACTGGTTTCACAGATAGACTTCCTTGACGTGATGGCAAGCATTGCCGGTGTCGGTGGTGGCGAGTCACTCTCAACCGACGGTTTACCGGGAGAGGCTGCCACATGGTTCGGCAACGATGAGAAAGGCCGTCCATTCGCCATTGGCATGGCACAGAACCACACTTTGACACTGTGCACTGCAGGCTGGAAGTTCATTGAGCCTAAAGGCGGTGCCACAATGATTCCATGGGGACCGAAGATTGAGACAGGCTACTCAAGCAATCCGCAGATATTCAAGCATGTCAACGGCGAGTTCAACGAGAACCAGAACATGGCCTCAAACAATGCCGCTGTCGTAGAGAATCTATCGACCCAACTGGAGAAGATACGCAACAGGCAGTATGCTGAGATTTCAATAATTACCCTACCGGGTGAGACCATCGACCTCACACCATATTTCGGCAAGCAGGAGGGCGCAACAGTGAGCGGAGATTTCATTGAGAGCGATGCAACCGACCTTGGCAACGTTGTAATAAGAGACGACATAAGCAATGGTGCACACACGGGCGTGGTGACAATGCCCGACGGTACAATATACATGTTTGCCGTAATCATCAACCCGGGATACAACGGTGCATACCACATAAACTATAACGGCAATCCGCTTTTTATTGGCTACAACACCACCCACGACAACAGCGGAAGCGAAGGATACAAGCTAATCTCACCCGACCACTATTCAACATCGGCTGCCGGTGACGAGATTTTCATCATTGAGCCATCGGGTGTGGGATACACCCTGACAATGCAGGGTAAGTTTCTGAAAGAGCCAAAACTAACCAAATGGGGACACATAATGTTCTCGGACAACGAAAGCGAGGCCGGTATATATCTTTTTGAGGAGACATCGACAGCCGATATATACAAGATTCGCAGCAGCAGCGACGGTATAAACTACATGAACATATACAAAGAGCACGGCGTTGCAGGCAACGACAAGGCCACAAAAGCCGGCCTTGCAACATACACAATTGAAGAGGTCGAAGCTTTTCCCTTGACCTTGCAGGCCGATGGTACAGCAGCCGTGTGCCTTCCGTTCAATGTTGTCATACCCGAAGGCATTTATGCCTATGATATGACGGATGCAGACATAAAGGACAATGAACCAAGCGGATACAGCTGCACAATGAGAACAATTGCCGGTCCCGGAGATATATTGAAAAGAGGTACCCCTACAATCATAAACGGAAGCGAAGGCACTCATTGGTTTGCAATCACGATGTCGGACCACGGAGCCGTGAGTTCACTGCCGGAATCCCTTTTGAAAGGCAACTATGTAGAGAGCAGTCTGACTCAGAGCGGCAACACAAAGAAGTTCCTCTTTGCAAACAGCACATTCAAGGCTTTTGACGGTTCAAAGGAGATTGAAGCGAACCAATGCTGGATGGAGTGCAACGTTGCACAGGCAAGCGAACTCACGGTGCACTTCAGTGACCCCACAGGCATTGAAGTGATACCCTCTACCCCACAAGAGAAGAGCAGCAACATATACAACATCGCCGGCAAAAGGCTGAGCCACCCACAAAAAGGAATAAACATTGTCGACAGCAAGAAGGTGCTTGTGAAGTAAACCGGATATTTCTATGAAATAAATTTATATACTAACCTAAAATCCATTAACTAGGAAAAAGTTATTTTCTTTAATGCTTATTTGAAATCTTCATTGCAAAGAACGTTTCTATTAGTGCGGCTTTCGATTTGGGTGTACAGACATCTACTTATAAAAGTATCTCTAAATACGATACAGATGACAGAGGTGTTACAAATGAGGAAATCGATACAAACAACTATAATAAAACAACAAAGAAAGTGACAGAATTAGCCACAGGCATGATGAATGGAAACGTTGCATTTAACTTTTACTTCTAATCCAACCAAAATTCATCGCCCTTGAACAGTCTTGATGAAAAACATTATAATGCATGACTTCAGCGAGTTGCTGAGGTCATGCATTATATATGAATCAGTCCAATAAAACGTTTAAGCAGTTATTTCAATAAGTTCAAATGGATTTCATGGAAAGTGATATCCTCCGCCTCTTCAAATCGACCTCCACAACCCTCACCATAACCTGCTGACCGAGTTTGACTACATCAGAAGGTGAAGATACATATTTGTCGGCAAGCTGCGATATATGCACCAGACCATCCTGATGCACTCCGATGTTTACAAAAGCGCCGAAAGCTGTGATATTAGAGACAAGCCCCGGGAGCAACATCCCCTCACGCAAATCCTCAATCTCGTGCACATTGGGGTCGAAGGCAAAGACTTTAGCCTGCTCACGCGGGTCGAGACCGCGCTTGTTCAGCGCATCCATAATATCGGTGAGCGTAGGCATTCCCACCTTATCGGTAACGTAACGGGATAGCTGCACCCTCTTGCGCAACTCGCCATCTGCAATGAACTCCTGAAGCGATACGCCGCTATCCTTCGCCATCTTCTCTACTACAGAATAGGACTCGGGATGCACGGCCGTATTGTCGAGAGGGTTGTCGCCATTGGCGACACGCAGGAAGCCTGCCGCCTGCTGGCCCGTCTGGCTGACGGTGCCCTCCGTGACGGCGCCAGTTTGCTGGATCAATGCGCCTCTGCAACCACCGGCGAATTAACTGCAGAACGAGTGTATGCTTGCCTT
>CALBKR010000222.1 GCA_937896105.1 uncultured Bacteroidales bacterium | reverse complement strand
CCACATCGGTGTAGAAACCGTCAACCAGGTTGTCGCCTGTTGTGTACTTGTCGACATTCTTTGTATATGGAATTCCGTTCTCGACACCGCTCTCAACGACAGTGTACTTGTATACATCTTCCTTGTAACGTGTAAAGTCGGTAATGTAGAGGTCGCCGTAAGAACCGCCCTCCTTGTAAAGGAGTCTGTACTTGCCACCGCCGAACTCTGTTGCCATATCCTTGCTGTTGCCGAACTTGTCCTTGTAAGTCTCTTCAATCCTGTTGTGGTTGTAAGAGAAGTTTACATTGGTTTTCCAACGAAGGTCGCTTGTAATGGCCCAATCGTATCCGGCAGAGAGCTCGACGCCCTGGTTGCGTATCACACCGCTGTTTACCGGCTGTATCTTGCCGTTTGTACCGGTAATCTCAAGGTATGAGTTGTGCATTGCCGAGTTATAGTAGGTGACGTCAAGGGTCAGACAATCATTTAAGAACTGCATCTCGAGACCGGTCTCGAATGACTTTGTCTTCTCGGGGATGGGAACAAAACTGTTCCTATTGTTGATTGTCGCTGTACCCTGTATGTTGTTTCTGGATACTGTGTTGTACAAAGTGTTGGGGATTGAGTTACCAACCTCTGAATAGCTCAAACGGTATTTTGCATAATTGAACCACTCGGGCATTCTGATAAGGTCGCTAAGGATGACATTCGCACCTACACCGAAATAGCCGTAACTCTCTTTTGTTCCAAGGTATGAGAACTGGCGGAATGGGCGGTACCAGTCGTGACGGTATGAACCGTCAATGTATATGGCATCCTTCCATCCAATCTGCGCAGTTACAAGTGCGGCCTGGTCCCAGTTGCTGCTCTTGCCTTTCGATGTCACGCCGTTACCGCCCTTGCTCGGGTCGAACTGGTTTATGGCTGTTGGGATTGTGAATTGATAGCCGTCGCTGTTTACAGCGTAATCGGTAGTGTTTGAGATGTATGTGCTGCTGCTGTTGCCCTTCAGTGTGTGGCCTACATAACCGGCTGTTGCCGATACCGACCAATCCTTGGCGAACTCCTTATTATAAGAGAGCATATAGTCGACATAAATCTCATTTGTACGGCTGTTGTTGAGCCAGTAGCGGCCATAGCGGTACATCTCCACATCGTACCAGGTAGATGCGTATGTCTGGCCTTCGTTTTGGTACTTTGTGTGGTCTATTGAAACGCGTCCCTGAAGGTTAAGTCCCTCGATAATCTTCAATGTTCCGCTGAATGTTGCAGAGAAGCGATCCTCTATGCTCTCGTCGCCATTCTGGTTCAGCAACCAGTAAGGGTTGTTATATGCCGGTTTCTGGATAGCGTACTGCTGCATAGGGCCTGTGAGGAGCACGTTGCCGTACTGCTTCATAATAACAGTACCGTCACCCGATACGTCAACCCAATATGGCTGGCCGCCGTTACCGTTGCTGTCACCCGATGACAGCCACTGGCCTTTGGCGCTGTAGTTCTCCTTGTAGTACTCCATATCAACATCGCGCGGTGTGTTGTAGAGGTGGTAGATGGGGTTACCGATGGTACCTCCACCGACACGGTTCCTTGTCTTTGCCTGGTTGTAGTTGGCACTTACGTTCAATGTAACGCGGTCCCAAAGGTTGTATGTCTGGCGGAACGCGAATGTGTTACGGTCGTAGCGGTTGGTAGGCATCATACCCTGTGAATATGAGTTTGAGTATGATACGTATGTCTGTATCTTCTCTGTACCGCCTGATACCGATATAGAGTTGTTTGTGTTTATTCCGGTACGGTAGAGGTCGGCAATGTCATTGATGGCGTAGTTGCGTAGATATGCGTTGAACATATTGGGTGTGCCATCCTCGTTGTTCTCGTTGAAGAACTGCTTGTTGGCCTGGTAGCTGTAAACCCATTTGCCCTCTCCGCTAAGTTTGTCGCCCCAGCTGTCGGCAACAAACTCGTTGCCTGCGGCACGGTAACCACCATAGCTGTTCTGCAACTTGTGGGTCAACAAAGGCATATCGAATGAGGTGTTCGATGTGAATGTTACCTCCATCTTGCCCTCTTTACCCTTCTTTGTGGTAATCATAACGACACCGTTTGCGGCACGTGAACCGTAGAGTGCGGCAGCGTTTGCGCCCTTGAGCACGTTCATAGACTCGATATCGTCGGGGTTTATCATTGAGAGCGGGTCGCTACCCTCGGTTGTTGCTCCTGTAGTCATATCGGTTGCTCCGGCCTGGCCACGGATGCTGTTTGTGATGGGCACACCGTCTACAACGATAAGCGGTGCATTGTCACCCATAATGGATTTGTTACCGCGGAGCACAATCTTCGATGCACCACCGGCACCACCGGCACTCGGGGTGATGGTGATACCCGAAATCTTACCTTCGAGCGAGTTAGCGATGTTTGCATCAGGTGCCTTGAGAAGTTCATCGGCCTTCACGAGCTGTGTCGCGTAGGTAAGTGACTTCTCCTTACGCATAATACCCATAGCGGTTACAACAACCTCGTCGAGTGCTGTAGCCTCCTCTTTCATCACAAAGTTGAGTGTGCCGCCATTCCACACCTGGTCGTCACAGGCATAACCGATAAGTGTTACGCGGATTGTTTCTCCCTTCTCCACATTGTGGATTTCAAAGTTACCGTCGAAATCGACGGGCGATGAATTGGTTGTGCCGACAACAAATGCAACTGCACCGAACATCGGTTCGCCGAATTCATCTACTACGGTTCCTTTGACGGTACCGTCTTTCTGTTGCATTGTTGCAACCTTGGCCCAACCTTCGACTGGTGTAAAGGTTAGTGCCATCCCCAGGAATGTTGCCGCAAAAAGCGACCTTCCGACAGATTTAAGTAGTTTCATATTATGTTTTTTTTGAGGAGTCCGCATCGCATCGGCAATGCCACTCCGGAGTTATGGATTATGTCTTTTTTGCATAAAAAGGTTATGAAAAACCACATTGAGCCTTTTTACCGATTTCAAAAATATATAAATATTTTCGTCGGTGAAATATTTATTGGAAATTTATGTGCATAAAAGTGAAAAAAACTTTTTTTGTCGGTAAAAAATGGCTGCTTGTGTTAAAAATGACGAAAAACGGTCTGCAAAAGCAGACCGTTTTTCGTCATTTGCCTATTTGTTACTTTATCTCCCAAGTCTCGTTCGTGGCAAGCAGTTCTTCGAAGGTGTGGTATCCTTTTGCAGCCTTCACCTCTTCGAGCTGGGCGTGTACGGCATCGTTGTATGTGATGGCCTCGACATCGCGTATCACTCCAAGTGCAACGGGGAAATCGGGTCCCTCCATCAATGCCAGTTTCAGGTGCAGGGTAGTGTCTTTGCAATGTGCATCGTGTACAAGTATATCCTTCTCGGTAACACCGTTCTCGCCAATCTTCACGACCTTGAGACCGAAACCCTCCTGCATCAGTCCGAACTCCTTGTTCTCGCCGAAGAGCATAGGCTTTCCGTGCTCGAGGTAGATGGCGTTCTTACTGCGTCCCTCTTTTGTGTAAACGCTTTCGTGTGTGCCGTTATTGAATATGACACAGTTTTGCAAGACCTCGACAACCGATGCACCCTTGTGCTGTGCGGCGGCCTTTAGGCAGCCTACTGCGGCTGCCATATCCGTAGCCACGCATCGTGCGAAGAAATTTCCACGTGCACCGAAGCAAAGTTCGGCAGGGCGGAACGGATCCTCTACGGTGCCGTAGGGCGATGACTTGCTCACGAATCCACGTACTGAGGTCGGTGAGTATTGTCCTTTGGTGAGTCCGTATATGCGGTTGTTGAGCAGTATCATATTCAGGTCGATATTGCGTCGCACCGCGTGGATAAAGTGGTTTCCGCCGATAGCGAGGCCGTCACCATCGCCCGATACCTGCCACACTGTGAGGTTGGGGTTTGCAACCTTTGCTCCAGTGGCTATCGCAGCCGAGCGGCCGTGAATGGTGTGGAATCCGTATGTGTTCATATAGTAGGGCAGTCTTGACGAGCAGCCGATACCTGAAATGACCGCAATGTCGTGTGGTGCTACACCCAGTTCGCTCATTGCCTTGTGCAGTGCTCCCAAGAAGGAGTGGTCGCCGCAACCCGGGCACCAACGTGGCTGCCCGAACTTGTAATCCTGTGCTGTATGTTCGCTCATATCTTATCCCTCCATAATTTTAGTGAATTCCTTGACAAGGTCGGCAACCACGAACGGCTGTCCTTTCACCTCGTTGTAACGGTGCAGCTCTATGCCGCTGATTTTTGTCGACAGGTAGCCGGCGAACTGCCCCATATTCTGCTCTGCAACAACTATTTTCTTGTATCGGCGCAGTACCTCGGCTGTGTTGCTTGGCAACGGGTTGATGTAGCGGAAATGTGCCAGAGCAACCTTCTTGCCGTTGTCGTTCATCTGCTGCATCGCCTCGCAGAGGTGTCCGTATGTGCCGCCGAAACCGACAATCAGCAGGTCGGCATCCTCACAGCCCTCGACCTGCAATGGTGGCAGGCTGTCGGCAATCCTTGCAATTTTGCGTGCGCGTGTCTCAACCATACTGTGGTGGTTGGCCGGGTCGTTGCTGATGGCTCCGGTTGCGGCGCTCTTCTCAAGGCCGCCGATGCGGTGTGTGAACCCGGGTGTTCCGGGGACAGCCCAGTAGCGTACATCGTTCTCGGGATTACGCTTGTAGGGGCTCCATCCATCCTTCATCCCTTCGTTCACGTATGGCGGTGTGATGGCAGGGTACCGGCTTATATCGGGCAATTTCCATGCTGCCGAGCCGTTCGCGATGAATGCGTCGGTGAGCAGTATTACCGGTGTCATTCTCTCTACTGCTATCTTGCAGGCATCGTAGGCCGCATCGAAGCAGTCAGTGGGCGATGTTGCTGCAATAACAGGGATGGGGCTCTCTCCGTTGCGGCCGTATAGCGCCTGCAACAGGTCGGTCTGCTCGCTCTTTGTCGGGAGTCCTGTCGATGGGCCGCCACGCTGTACATCGATGATGACAAGCGGCAACTCTGTAATGACCGCCAAGTTGATAGCCTCGCTCTTGAGACATATTCCTGGACCTGATGTTGATGTGCAGGCAAGTGCTCCGGCGTATGCCGCTCCGACAGCCGATGCGCATCCTGCAATCTCGTCCTCGGCTTGCATGGTTATCACTCCCATCGACTTGTGCTTTGCAAGTTCGTGCAGTATGTCGGTTGCCGGGGTGATGGGGTAAGAGCCGAGGAAAAGTCTCATACCGGCCTTTTCGGCTGCAGCGATAAGGCCGTAGGCAGTGGCTTTGTTGCCGTTGATGTCCATATATACTCCCCTCTTCTTCTCGCGGTCGCTCTCAATGCTGTATGTGTGCGAAATTGATGTGTGGGTGTTGTGTCCCATATCGTATCCGGCGCGCAGCACCTTTATGTTGGCTTCGGCTATCTCGGGCTTCTTCGCGAATTTAGCGCGGAGCATATTCTCGGCAAGCGCGAGGTCACGGTCGTATATCCAGCATACGAGTCCCAATGCGAGCATATTCTTGCATCGCAGGATGCTCTTGTTGTCCATACCGCTGTCGGCAAGTGTTGCCTGGCAGAGTGATGTTATGGGACAGGGCACAACCTCGCAGGTTATGCCAAGCTCGGCAATGGGGTCATCGGTCTTGAACTCGGCCTTTACAAGGTCCTTCTCGGTGAACGAGTCGATGTCGATGATGATGGCTCCTGTTGATTTGCAGTGCTTGTGCTGTGTCTTCAAGGCTGCAGGGTTCATAGCAACCAGAACATCACATTCGTCACCGGGGGTCAATACTTTGTCGGCACCGATATGTACCTGAAAACCCGAAACGCCTGTGAGCACTCCTTGCGGGGCACGTATGTCGGCAGGGTAGTCGGGGAAGGTACAGATGTCATTTCCGACAGTTGCGGAAATTGTTGAGAAAATGTTGCCGGCCAATTGCATACCGTCGCCCGAG
>CALBKR010000221.1 GCA_937896105.1 uncultured Bacteroidales bacterium | reverse complement strand
CGGGTGACACATCATACCGTAGAATATCTTGCCATCGGGTGCTCCTGCAATGTCATTGGTAAAGATATAGTTCACGAACTTCTCACTCTCGGGGCCGGTCACGAGCACCTCGCCCATATGCGATACATCGAACACACCGCACGCCTGGCGCACCGCGTTATGCTCATCAACGATGTTGCTGTACTGGATTGGCATATCGAAGCCACCGAACGGGCTCATCAATGCGCCCAGTGCAACGTGCTTTTCATAAAGACAAGTTCTTTTATTTTCCATAGGTCAGTTATATAAATAGGTTTATAAGTTGTTCCGTTCCAAGATTCATTATCACGTTCCCTGGCTCGATGCCTGCCAGAGCAGCCTCTATGGCAGGGCGGCTGTACTCTACCCCTTTGAGCCTTGAGAGCAGCATTGTATCGATATCCCCGATGACAAAGAAATCGCAGGCAAGCGAAGCCTTGCGTATACAGCCATCCTTTATATCAAGTGATACACGGAACTCGCCTACCCCTTCGATACGCTCCACTTTGGAGAACGCAGCTGCAGGGTTGTTGCCATATATGAAATCATCTTCGAGATACTGTTTCTCAATCTCTTCAATGGCTGCAACATCGGTATCGGTGAGCATCAGTTCGCCATCGCAGAGAACCGAACGCAGATGCTCCTTGAGCTGGTCGATATTCAGAGATATGTATCTGTTGAGCGTGGTAATGTGCTGGCGTACCGACTCCACACCCTTGCTGCGCAACTTGACATCGGACGGTGTTGTGGCGTGGAGCATATATTCTATATTGGTATCATAGAGCATAGTGCCGTGCACAATGCTACGCCCGGGGATATGGTAGAAGGCATTGCCCGACACCTTTCGGCCATCGACGAGTATGTCATTGCGTCCCGATGTCCTCGCATCCACGACAAGGCGTTGCAAGGCATCCTCAACCATCAGCATATAGCGGTTGAAGGTAAAGTTAACGTTTGTAGTCGGGGTTATATAAGAGAGCATCAGGTTGCTCCTGTCGGCAAAGACACAGCCGCCACCGCTCTTGCGGCGATAGAACTCAATGTTGTGGTCACGGCAGAATGTGACATCGACCTCGCTGTCAATGAGCTGGTTGCGCCCGAAGATGACAGTGGGCTCAACTTGCCAGATGAAAAAGTAGTCCTGCGCGGGTAATTCCCGTGCAACATACTCCTCCATTGCAAGATAGAATGGTAGGCGGTACTGTTTTTCCGTCGGCAGTCCTACATATAACATCTCATCGTTGCCATTCACTCACAAATGTATGAAATAAAATTTTAAAAACAACCGCTATAACATTTTTTTTGAATTGTTGCATTTTATGCTTGGCAAAAGATGAAATAAACTATTTTCTACTGTATATGACAAAATATTGTAGCATAGAAATATTTCCAAAAAACATTGTTAAAATACGTAAATATTCTCTACATTTGCAAATGTCAACTATAAATATCATTTAAACACATAGAATTATGAGACTGAACAGAAACAATGCCTTAGGCTACTTCCAAGCAGCCATCAGTTTTTTTATCATCTTATTTACATTCTTACCGTATATCGATGTTTCAGAAGGATATTATCACGATGATATTTCTGCAATGACGTCATATACCCAACTATTTGTAAAAGATGAAAAGGTACATATCGGGGTATTCTTTGTCATATTTATCCTGATACAATATTTGAATATCTTTATACAATCCAAGAAGAACAGCGCTTTTGCAATTTTTTCAGGATTATTCGGTCTTATCCCGATATTGATGATGCATTTTTACATCGACGATATTGAGTCTGAAGCAAATGAATACTATTATAATAGTATAAACTACAATTACACTTTCGGTTTTTACATTATTGTAGTTTTGGCAGCAGCTCAAACAGTTTTGCAAACAATTGCAGTCCTGGCAAAACTTAACATTTCAAGCAGTCATAGTGCCGGGCAGGCAAGTTCCGGCAATATGCTCAATGAACTTAGAACTGAAACCGAGGAATTAAAAAGACAGTTGGAAATGCAGGAAGCCCAGGGTGCGCATCGTCAGGAAAAAACCGACACTGAAAGGCTGATAGAAAAAGAGAGACTCGAAAAGGAACAGTTACAAGATGAATATATGCAACTGAAAGCAAAAGCTGAGCAGATTGAAAAAGAACGCATAGAAAAGGAGAGACGTGAAAAAGAGCAGTTGCAAAAAGAGTATCAGGAACTGAAGGCCAAGGCTGAGCAGATGGAGAGAGAGAGGCTCGAGAGAGAGAGATTGGAGAAGGAGAGACTTGAAAAGGAGCATCTGCAGAAAGAGATTATCAGGCTCAAGGAGCTGTTGAAGAAGAATGAGACTGAAAACGAAGCAAATTCATAAAATCTGACATCAACAACATTTATACACTTTTATCAAGAACAATTATGGAAAGATCAAATAAGAACACAGCTGCCGCATACATTCAGGCCGGTATAAGTCTTTTATTCATTTTATTCACATTCCTGCCATTCATATCATTTGAAGGATCTGATAAATGGACTTCATTGTCTTTATTTTTCTCAAGCGTAATTACAGGAACTAATGTAGATATAGAACTTGAGATTTGTGCATACTTCTTCATTGTATATTTTATGTTGCAAGCCATAAATCTATTTATACAGGCACATGGCAGCAACCGGTTATTTTCCGGTTTCCTCTCTATTATAGGAGGTGTCTCATTAATTGTTGCACATCTGATACTGGATGAAAAATTAAACGGAGATTTTTTTGACTACTCTGTTGCTTTCTATCTTATCATAGTATTGCTGATAGCACAGCTTGTACTTCCCACGTTAGCCACATTGTATACAATAAACACGGCTGCAATTCAAGGAAAAGAACAGCAAGAGCGCTTTACCGTTGACACCAAAAGCGAAAGCAAGAGCGAAATAGAACTGCTCAAAGAAAAAATATCACAATTGGAAAAAGAAGAAAAGTAACAACAAAACAAGCAACAAATCGCGTTGATTTAGTACAAAAATAATAAACAAATTGCACAAAATACCGCATTTTGTGCAATTTGTTTTATTTATCCATAGAAACTCATAACCTTTGCAGTGAAAATTAAACAATATTTAAACTAAAAACAATAGATTATGAAAACAAACAAATTCGGTATTGTATCATCAGTAATCAGCCTTTTGGTTCTGATTTGCACCTTCGCTTTTGATTTCATCAAGGTCACTCCATTTATCAATCCTCTACTCCAAGCGATGGTTGGCGAGAACGTTACAGCCTGGAATACATTCTCGGGCGGTGATAAAATTGTTGCAAAAGGAATACAGGATGGTTCAAGCGCAGGTATATTCATTCTCATAGCTGTTATCCTGCTTGTTGTCAACATCATTGTACAGTTCATCAAGCAGGGCAAACTTGCAATTATGGTAAACAACATTGTTTCTGTTGCAACTGCTGCAATATACCTTATTGTCGGTCTTCTTGTTTGCGCATCGGAGAAACTCGTGCCCTTCAAGCCAGAAATGACACTGTTTGCATACATTATCATCGCATTGTGCATTTCTATGCTCTTTGTTCCAAGGATGCTTGCAAAGAAGTAATTACTATTACATAAATCAATGCTTAAAAAGGTGACTTAGGAAGTCACCTTTTTTCATATCTTTAAACCAAATTCCTTCTGCTTACAAGACCATTACATATATTTCAAATACAGTTTATATAATATTAACATATTTTAACAATAGGGGGGGGGTAAAATGTGAGACTTTGTATATCTTTGTCATAGAGCACTACTCCGAATTGACAGGAAAACACCACCGAAAGATGCATTTCACGTCCAAAAGAGGTGAAAAAAGCAATACGAAACCGAATAAACATTTTTAACAACTTTATTTATTAATTTTAAAAAATTTACTACTATGAACTTTTTCGCACAGAACAAAGCTGGTAAAATTGCTACTATCCTTAGCGCTGTATTGTTCATTACTATGCTGTTGCCTTATTTCAGCGTAGGTGATTTAAGCATCTCTGCTTGGGGTATAGGCTATTTCTTCACCTTCTATGCATTATTGGTAATTGTAAATGCAATTGTGCAGTACTTCAAGTGCAGACAGTGGCTCAACATCACAGTTGCTGTCATCGGTATCCTCATTCAGGTGGGCGTGTTTGTCATCGTTCAGCAGGTTGTTGGTGATATCAACGAATTTACCGGCGGCACCACAGAGGTTTTAGGCGTTAAGATACCAGCCGTTGAAAAAATCGGTGTTACAGATTTCTTGGGATTCGGCTATTACCTTATGCTCATTATGCAGATTGCCATAATATTAGTTCCGCGCCGTTTCAATAAATAACTAATAGCAGCACAGAAAAAAGCTTAGAAGCGACAAACAATATAAGTCGTTTACAAACAATAAAAGACAGCTTCACAGGCTGTCTTTTATTGTTTGTATAAAGAGTCTTGCTTATTTCTTGAGACGAACATAAGCTGCACCACCTGCAACCAAATAAAAAGCCTGTTAAAGTATTACTCCCCAACCTGTAATGTCTATTTGACCATTACTCATCTTTGACGCAAATAACCAAACGGTTTTACTATAGAATCCAAGCCTCATAAACAGCAAAAAGGGGGTGACTAAAAAGCAAATTTCTACGTTACGTTACTTAAGTGAATGTATTTGCTATATTATGAGCCTATGCTGCTACAGAGAGACCTACGTCCCTTTATGACGGTTGGTAAGGATATAAAAAAATACCCCCAACTGGGAGGGTATTTTAAAAACCATTTTTTCAATGATTACTTCTTCTCATCCTTTGCGATACCCATGAATGCAGAAACTGCAACAACAGCAGCAGCAATCAAGAAAAGGATAGCACCGAGATGGGAAGCCTCTGCACCCGCCTCGAGAAACTCCTTAACTTTTGCCGTAGGCATCTCCACACCCATAAAAGTAAGTGAAGGAACCATAAACCAACCTATGAGACCCATAATAACACCGAGTGCACCACCGCTGAATGCCAATGCCTTATGGTTGTAGAGGTTACCTACGACAGCAGCAAGAGCACCTATGAGACCGATGATACCATACCACAAAGAGATACCTGAACGACCTATAGAAATTTCCAAACGACCTTTCTCGACCCCCATTGAGAACCAATCCAAAAATACGAAAACTACCATCAAGAGAGCAGCAATTATACCGGCAAGTGCTACTGCATCCTTTGTGTCTACCTTGGGTTTACCCCACTCTGTTTTGCCAATTGCCTGAAAATCAGGCACCAACTGTTTAAAATCCATAGTTAAAAAATTAAACATTAAT
>CALBKR010000220.1 GCA_937896105.1 uncultured Bacteroidales bacterium | reverse complement strand
GAGTTCGATGTGTCCAAGATCCGTTACCACAGCATCGTTATCATGACCGATGCCGATGTCGACGGTGCACACATCGGAACACTTATAATGACACTCTTCTACCGTTATATGCCCGAGGTCATCGAAGGCGGCCACCTCTACAAGGCTATGCCACCGCTCTACCTCTGTTCAAAGGGCAAGGTAAAGAAATACTGCTACGACGACAGAGAGAAAGAGGCTTTCGTGCAGGAGTATGCAGGCGGTAACGAGAAGGAGATCAACATACAGCGATACAAAGGTCTTGGCGAGATGAACCCCGAGCAACTCTGGGACACCACAATGAACCCCGAGACACGCACGCTGAAGCAGGTAACAATCCGCGATGCACAAGAGGCCGACTACATCTTCTCAATGCTTATGGGCGACGATGTAGGGCCACGCCGCGAATTCATCGAAAAGAACGCAACATACGCGAACATCGACGCGTAAGACAACATAAAAAGAAGGTGACCCAAAATGCGATGAACCCCGAAAGTTAGACAAAAAACTTTCGGGGTTCATGTCAAAATTTGCTTTTTAGTCACGCCTCTTTTATGACTACACCTTCAAGAAGACCTTCTTTCTATACAAGAAATAGAGGAGTCCCCAGCACACAAGCATATAACAGCACCAATAGCCAAGTGCATACCACTCATCGGGCAGTTTACCCAATATACCGCCGAACACAGCACCCACAGGCTTTGAGAAATCAAGGAACTGCTGTGCAAGATATATTGTAATGGAGTTCATACCGATGACACGCAACGGGAACGCCCACCTGTGCCACCCCACGACATCTATCACCAAATAGAAAAGAGAAAAGAGCAGCAACGACCAACCGGCAGCACAGCACACGAACGAGCTGCTCCACAGGTTCTTGTTTATCGGCAGTACAATATCCCAAAGGTACCCCACAGCAAGCAACACAGCAGCGGCAACCGACATCACAGCCACCTTCCGGTAACCGCCGGCAATGCGTTGCGAACGCACGAAGACACCTGTGAAGATACCAAGCAATGCCGTTACAATTGCCGGCAAGGTCGATAGCAGCCCCTCGGGGTCGTGCACGCCGTCGTGCAGAGCGCCCGGCAACAACAAGCGGTCGACATAACCCACAAAACTGCCACCCATCGACAGCGACGATACACAATCGGGAGCATCGGGCGCAACTGCAAGCGCGAGCAATGCCCAATAACCTAGCAATATCACAGCCGAAAGCAAAACGAGCAACCTGCGTTCAAGCCATATATAAAGCAGTGCAGCAAACATCCACGCAAGACCAATGCGGCCAAGCACGCTTGCATAGCGCAGATTATCAAAATCCAACTGCAGCAGCCCGTTATACACAACGCCCAACAGCACAAGCAGAAGACCACGCCTGACAACCTTCAGCGACATCTCCGTTCTTGTCTTGCCAAGCGACAGCTGTTTTGCCATAGAGAAGGGGAACGAAAGCCCTGCAAGGAAAAGGAACAATGGAAATATCAGGTCATAGAATGTAAAGCCATCCCACGCCGAGTGCCCCATCTGCTCGCCAAAACACTGCATAAATGTGCCAGGGAACATATTCGCAAGGGAGATAAGCACCAGCTCGCCTCCCATAATGAACGACATATCAAAGCCACGCAACGCATCGAGCGAGAGCAGGCGACCGTTTTTATTCTCCATAAATATCTTATTTGATTATAAGCTCGTCCACAACAACCTTGGGGACATAATGCACACCACCCTCGCGGTAGTAGCTATGGCTCTCACCGGCGTTTATATCTACAAGCTGCACCTTTTCGGCGCTTTTTCCAATGGCAATTACAAGCAAAGGTTTGTAAGGCAGTTGCAGCCCTTCAACAAGCGCATCGGCGTCAAAATCCATTATGCAAAGACCATTAAGCCCCATCTCCACCGCCTGCAACAGCATACTCTGTGCCGAAATGCCAAGGTCTATGAAGGTGCTGTTGTGAGGTTCTATGGTCGAGCAGACGATAATAAAGGCATTCGGTTCAGTACCTGGAACCGGCAGATTCATCTCCTTGAGCCCCGCACCCATCCTTATATGCGGCAGCACCTTCGGAGCCTCATCGGATATAACCAAACGGAAACGCAACGGTTGCCGGTTACGCGCCGACGCCACCTTGCTGTTCACCGCTACAATGCGGCGCAGCTGATCCTCGCGCACAAGATATGAACTGTCATAGCCTCTTTTGCTACGGTTCTTTGCAAGCAAACCGGCAAGCCCATCCTTTGGCTTCATCGTCGAAGCCTGGCGCGAGCGGTATTGCTCCATTCTTTTCTCAAGATAGTTATCTGCCATAAAGATTTCTTCCAAAAGTTCGGCACCATAGACATATTCTATATTCCACCCTTATATCTGCAAACAGATATAAAACCCACATACTATATCAGTTTCAATACCCAAGCTGCTCAAGAACATTTTGTGCTTCAGAGAATCCTTGTTCGGCAGCTTTACGCAGCCATAAGACAGCTTCGCTGTATGAACGAGGAACAC
>CALBKR010000219.1 GCA_937896105.1 uncultured Bacteroidales bacterium | reverse complement strand
TTTAGAATCATTACCGGGAAATCGAGCAAGGTATCATCGTTCACCTCATCGCCAATCCAGTGCTCCTCGCCTATCGTATATTCGTGACGGCCGCTCAGCACCACCTCATCGCCAATGTGCAGCCTCTCCTTCGGCTTCACATCATCGATTATGCTCTTTCCCTTGCGCACACGCTCCACGAACAGACGCTTGCCCTGCCGCTCAAAGAAATGCTCCAGTTCCTGAACCTTGCGCCCATTCTTGAACCACTCGTTACCTATGCGGTAACAGCGGAACTCCACCTCGCGCTTCGCCGCGGCAAAGCCCGGCTTCTCGCTTTCGTCGCTGCCCATACGCACCTCGAGCTCACGGCATTTCGCCTTCACCTTGTCGATGCCGCCAAGCAGCCTTGGCCCCAACCGTGCCAGTATCCACGCCGAGCCCGCAGTGCCGAATATGTAAGTAACTGCGTATGCCACAGGGATAATGTTCAGCACCCTCTCCTGCTCATCGGCAGGCAGCCCAAGCCCACGTATCGTGTCGCCTGCCACGCCAATAACCGCACTAATCGTCTGTGAACCCGACAGCAACCCGGCAGCCTCGCCCACGCCATATCCCATCACAAGCGCAATGCCCCAGGTCGACAGCAGTATGAACACACACATAGCTATTGCAAAGAATACCTGCGGAAGCCCCTCCTTGCGCAGCCCCGCAAAGAACTGAGGCCCCACCTTATAGCCAATGGCAAACAGGAACAGCAGGAACGCCGTCTGCTTCAGCGCCCCCGTCATAGGAATATCCAGTTGCCCCACCAGGACACCCACCAACAGCACACTCGTCACAATGCCAAGGCTAAATCCCTTGATGTGGACTCTCCCGATGAGGAAACCCACCCCAAGCACCAGGTAAATCGCCAACTCCGGATGCCCACGCAATAAATCGGTAAACCACTCCATAATAAAAAACTTTTATCTCTTGCAAGAAAACGTATTTCCTGAGGTAAAAGTTTTAACACACACAGCTCTGCCGATGCGCAGTGAAGCGTAGCTCTATGCCTGCAGTGACCAAAAGAAAGCCTTTCGCGTGCTTGTCATCCTGATGGAGCGTAGCGCAAGAAGGATCTCAAATCCTTTTCGACATAAATGCGAGAGGCTTTTGTGCTTCTGTCTATGGATTATTCGTTGGAAAAAGTGTAAAAGTCGCTTGTTTATTCGTTTGAAAAAGTGTGTGATGTGCTTGGAATACTTTCAAACCACTTCATAACAGTACATTTTTATTTGAATAGATAACACGGGGGGGGATTTGTTTTTTGGGGGTGGCGACCACGCGCTATCCAGACATCTAGTTGAGTCTTTTCATAACAGCTCTATTTTGAACTGTTATGGTATAAATACCGCGATAATAGTTCAAAATGCAACTATTAAACATCTTTTTTTATTGTGGTCGTGACGGCACAGTATTGCTAAAATAGTTCCAAGATTGTTCCAAAATAGTGACGAACTGCTTGGAATCACTTCAAATTGATATTTACTTTGCTGCAAAAATTAATTTGTTGAATTATGGAAGAGAACAAAATCAATGCAGAGGCTAAGGCCGGCATTAAAGCGGTAGGGAAATTTATAAATAAAGTAAATCCAAAAACAGACTATCAAGCTAAGGTAAAGGCTGATATTGAGTATATCAATCGCGAATTGGAGAGTAAAGATATTGAGGTGTTGATAAATTGTAATAAGAACATTTCATCCCAATATGAATACTTGCTTGTAAAGAAAGGTTTTGTCCCAATGCTCGAATGCGACATCCGTGAAAGAGGCTATGACTGGAATCTTGAAAATCTTAAACAAATGATGGATAACCTGGAAAAAGAATTGCTTGTAGGTGCGGCATTGTCTTCTGTTGGCGAGTCTGTTCTAGAATATGCAGCAGAAAAACTTTTTGGAATGCGGTGAGGTGGTTAATTGCTATGATATATTTTTTACCGAACAAATTAATGCCGAATTACCGAAAAATGTTCATCTAAATTGCCGAATTGAGAGAGAGTCTCTGGATGAATAAAAAACTATATAATAGAGATTACAGGGTTCATATCAACAGAACCCTGTAATCTCTATTTACACAAAATTATGGATAGTCCCTCCGAATGAATTAATCTTATACTTTCAAACTATCTCTGTCAAGCAGAAACTCATAGATGTTCATAAACACAACGCCATTTTCGTC
>CALBKR010000218.1 GCA_937896105.1 uncultured Bacteroidales bacterium | reverse complement strand
GAGTTTTTTCCATGATATATAAAAACAACCGGGACGCTTTTGGTCCATCTTCTTAACGGAGAAATACACAAAGATTACCTGTTGTAGGGCGGGGGCTTGCTCCCGCCGCTCTCTCAATAAACTACCGCAGCACCCATGACGGATGCTGCGGTTAACTATTCAACAAATTGAAATTTGTAGGTTTAAATTTTAGCTAATTTATGAGTTGTATGTAGCGTATACACTATTTGTTCCTATAACAGGGACGAAACCTATCGATTTGAGCATTTCGATTTCATCACAATTATTGACATCAACCAAAACCATCATTTTATTAGGTTTGTTCATTTTTATCGCTGTTTGCAATAATGCTTGCTCATACCCTTTGCCCTTAAATTCGTCGTCTACCCATATATCATATGGTTCATTCTTTTCATAACAGTATGTTACATCAATATAGCCAACGACCTTGCCAAACACAACGACATCGAGAACAAACTGCTTGTTCCGCTTGTCGGCAAATTCGAGACACGCCATGAATAAGGAAGGTAAATACAATATCGTACTCATCGAGCCGTCGGAGATTGTGGCAGCAGGCATAGCGGCCATAATAAATGGCAACCCAAAGTTCGCCATCGTGCAGACACTCAGCTCACCGGCATACTACCACCAAGGCAACAGCGATATCGATGCCATAATCATAAACCCCACAGTCATCGACTACAATGACAGGCTCGACATACGTGCCAGCCTCGGGTCGGGCTCTACAGCCATCGTTGCACTCGCCCACAGCAATCACGAGGAGAGTGTACTGCGCCAGTACGACGAGTGCATCGGCATTTACGACAATGCCGCACGCATCATACAGAAGCTGCGCAGCGCCATCGACGAGAGTTCAAAGAACCCGAGGAACGACCTCAACGAGCTATCATCGCGCGAGCGCGACATCCTTGCAGCCGTGGCAAAGGGCAAGACCAACAAGGAGATAGCTGATGAGTTCAACATATCCATTTATACGGTCATATCACACCGCCGCAACATATCGCAGAAGCTGGGCATCAACAGTATCCCCGGCCTAACCGTCTACGCGATAATGAACAAATTGATAGATATGTCCGATTTCGGATAAAAAGAGAATACAGCCAATGGACAGCAGACGTATAACACCCGATTGGATTACACATCTCGAGGAGAATGAGATTTTTGTCTTCGGCAGCAACCTTAAAGGGATGCACGGTGGCGGTGCCGCACGCATTGCGCTCGAGAAGTTCGGTGCTGTGTGGGGGCAAGGAACAGGACTGCAGGGCAACAGCTATGCAATCCCCACAATGCACGGCGGCACAGATGCCATTGCGCCTTATGTCGACGAGTTCATCGCATTTGCACGTGAACACAAGGAGAAGAAGTTCTATGTGACAAGAATAGGTTGCGGCATTGCCGGTTTTGCGGTGCAGGAGATGGCACCGCTTTTCAAGGCTGCACTTGATGAGGAGAACATATACTTACCGAAAAATTTCATTGAAGCACTTGACTGATATGACCGAAGAACTGCACATTGCACAAGGGAGCAAAGAGGAGAAATATGCACTGCTCTACAAGCAGATTACCGCAATTGCCGAGGATGAGAACGATGTCATAGCCAGGATGGCGAACATTGCCTCGATGATACACCACACCTTCGGGTTCTGGTGGACAGGGTTCTATCGTGTTGTTGGCGATGAGTTGGTGCTTGGCCCGTTCCAGGGACCTCTGGCCTGCAGCAGGATAGCACACGGCAAAGGCGTGTGCGGCACTGCGTGGAAA
>CALBKR010000217.1 GCA_937896105.1 uncultured Bacteroidales bacterium | reverse complement strand
TTCCATAAAGGTGAGATTGACAAGGTCGATATCATATATTCCCGTTTCCGTTCGGCTGCACGGCAAGAACCGGCAAACGAGACGTTACTGCCTGTCGACATAACATCCCCGGCCGGTACTCCTGATGCAATAGGCGATTACATTGTCGAGCCCGGGCGCGATGAACTTTTATCGGCACTTATTCCCAAGGTTATCGAGGTGCGGCTTTTTACGGCACTTCTCGATTCGGTAGCAGCCGAGCACGCCGCGCGTGTCCTGGCAATGCAGGTGGCGACCGATAATGCTACCGACCTTATCTCCGAGCTTACTCTGGAATATAACAAAGGCCGCCAGCAGGCTATTACAAATGAGCTGCTGGATATTGTTGCAGGCAGTGCCGGGCAACAATGAAAAAAAGATATTACGCAGCAACTGCTGCGTAATATCTTTTTTAAAGCCCTTGTAGTGTCTGCTGCAACACTGCACTGATGTCATCGTCACCACTCTCCCGTTCCTTGTTCAGCTTGACAAGGAAATCGGCAGTCGTCTTCAAAGCCTGGTTTATCGTGCCCGGGTCGTCACATTCGGCCGTCAGTTTCTCCAACCGTCCGATAAGGCGATGGAACAGCGACAGCGTTTCGTTGTGCACATCATCAAGGCTTATTCCGCTCTTGTTTCTCTTAGCCATAGAAATATTTTTATAGGCAAAAATAATATCGGATTACCGATGCAAGGTTGCTGAAATGCCAATAATGCAGTAAATGCGTTGTTGTGGCATTTCAGCAACCTTCACTTTGCCGTCAGGCATTTCTTTTGCACAAAAAATAATTATGAGTCTATCAACAGTTTTAACAGGAATGAATGGAGCTCTGGGGCTCTATTCGAGTGTGAAAGGTATGCTCGATGCGAGCAAGGCATCGAAAAAAGCAAAGAGCCTGCGCGACAAGGCAAAGGCCGAAGAGGCCGGGTGGTACAAGCGCAACTATTACGAGAACTATCTCGACAGTACAGCGGCAAAAGCGGCTATGAAGCGTGTCGAGAATAGCTTGCGCAGGCAGAATGAACAGAACAGGGCGCACTCGATAATCACAGGTGCCACTCCCGAGTATTCGATAGCGCGTGGCGAGCAAGGGTTGCGTGCAGTGGAGAACACGGTTACAAATCTTGCATCAATGGACAGTGCGCGCAAGAGCCAGGTCGATGCTCTCCATCGACAGAACAAGAATGCCTTCCTCAACAGCGAACTCAATGAACTCTCGCTCGATGAACGTATGGCGCAGTCGGCTGCAGCAAGCGGCCTTAACCTCCTTCAGAATGCATTGCTCGGAGCAGAGTGGGGCAAGGAGAGAAAATAGGAGGTGGCTATGAGCAACAGATACGTAGATAATGAACTGCGGCAAATGCTCGACAGTGCAATGGAGCGCGAACGCGAGAGGCTGAAAAAGGCAAACCACCGGCGTAATGTCGCGGCGATGGTCGACTTTGCCTCGAACCTGATATCTCTTGTGGGGCGAAGCAAAGGGGTACGTGCTATGCCGGTGACAAATATCCAGTCACAGTACCACAAATCCTACGGTGCAGCATTGGAGCGTTACAACAAGGCGATGAGGGATTACAAAGGCATTATAGCCGGCGACCTTTTCCGTCAGCGGCTTGCTGCGAACAAGAAAATCAGGCCGCAGCAACCGCAGCCCTCACCCGGTAAAATAGATACAAGCGCATTCTCGCTCCGCAAGAAGAATTTTGACTTTGAGATGAATAATAACAGTAAAAAATATATTAAAAGGTAACAGCTATGTTTTCAGTGGATTTAAATGAAAATGAAAAAAAGAGGAAAGTGAACAACACTGCTCCGAAGCTTGAATTCGATGACGATTTGTTCTTGCAGCCCGACAGTACAACTCTCGGGAAACCTGCAATTCCCCCGGGTTCCCCCAAACGGGAGAAGCTCTACGATGAGCCCAACGTGAATAACTTCGATTTTGAAAAGGCAAGGCTTGTCTTGCCCGAGGTAGACACCGTAACGGTTAAGCGGGAAGCACCGGCTTTAATCCCCGATACAGCTTCGGTTGCAGGTGAGAAGCTTCCTTTCAAGCCCAAGAGTGCAATGGATGTGCTGTCGGCACCCTATGACAGGCCGGGCTCATCCGTTAATCATTTCAAGGCAATAAACCCGGAACCCTCACCGGAACGTATGATGAGGAACTACTCCCTCTCCCAGGAGGCTCTCGAAACTGTGGCCGATGAATATATGGAGGAGTTGCAGGAGATATACAAATCAAAGGTGTCTGCGGTGCAGAATGAACTGCTCAAGGTGTACAAAGAGTATGAGCGTAATCCGCACGAGGCATTGCGCAGGACACAGGGTATGAGCGACCCTATGAAAATCATCGAGAGCGCAGTAAAGGATGTCGATACTGCAAAACTGAAAAAGATGGTCGAGCCGCTTGCGCGTTACGGAGGCTTCGACCCCGGCCATTATGTGGAGAATTTCGTTATTCCTACACTGCACGACAACCTGGTGAGGAGTTATGTCGACAAGCATAAACCCAAGAACAGCTTCGAGTACATCATCAGGTCGGCATACAACAACTCATTGCTCGGCAAGACAACAAACCTTGCACTCGGCAATGATTCATATGCACGACTGGAGAATGAGATGCTGTCATCCTACGATTCGAGCCGTCTGGAGGATATGCTTTCCGGTGTCGGCAGTCTGCTGATTGACGCTCCGGCATTCAAGGGCTTCGGTGCGCTTTCAAAGGGTGTTGTCGGCAAGGCGACAACAATGGCTACAAACAGGCTGGCATCCCGTGTATACTCCTATGGCGCGGCACAAGGGACTTCAAAGCTTCACGCGGCAAAAGTGGCCGAGCGTATGATTGTCGGCAAACTGAGCACCAGGATAATGCAGAGCGCAGCAATGCAGGGACTCACCTTGGGAACATACGATGTTGCCAACAGTGTTGCCGATGATGTGCTTTATAACGATGCCGTCGATTTCGGCAAGGCAGGTTCATCCTTTCTTAAAGGATTTTCAACAGGTGTGGCAACAGGAACGGTAGGGTCATACCTCGGAAACAAGGCTAAGGGACTGACCGGTGGTAAGAAGATGCTTGCCTCTACCGGTGTGCTCAGTGCCGAATCGGCTGTCTTTACTCTCTCGACCGAGGCCGAGAAGGCTCTTCACGATGTTGAAATAGAGCCGGTAGACCTGCTCGGCGATTATGTCGAGAGTTTTGCTACTTTGGGCATTATGAGGATGACACATTGGCGTCCCAAGGGTGCAAGGAACAAGCTCAATGCCGCTGGCAAAATAAAAGAAGAGCTACAGTTGTCGAAATCGGAACAGGCCGAACTGAAGGAGCTTAACATCGACCCCGCCCAGTTTATGTACGAGATAGAAAAAAGCCTTAAATTGCCGGCATATGGCGCAGCTTCCGGCTCAGCCGATGTTATCGATAACTATAAGAGAATGATGCAGAGCAATGATGTCTCGGCAACAACAAAGGCGAAGCTTATGTATCTCGTGGAGAATAAGCTGACATCGACTCCGCCCGTCCCGTTCGGCTATAATGTCGAGAAGAACAAGAACGGTGAATGGATATATACCACATACGATTTCAACGGGAGCAAGATTGAACGTCGTGTGTTCCAGACTTCGAGCCAGGTCAAGGACCATCTTCTGGTTGAGAAGAGCACTTTCCGCAAGAACCGTATCGCGGCTTTTGAACGCGAACTCCTGCAGGGCTTCGAATCGCAGAACCTGTTGCGTCAGGCCGGTCTTTATGCCAAAGAGAAGGGTATCGGCATCGATGATATCTCCCACGCATTGTACAAGCGTGCAACAAATGCCGAACTGTCGGGTTGGGAGAACCACATCGTGCGCGAAATCGTGGAACGTTCATCCTATGATGAGACAGGAATGGTGCAGTTCCTCTCGGATATGCGCCGTGAGATAGAGAAGAAATACTCGCTCGAGGATGGTGCATTGTTGGTAAATATCGACGAACCGTTCTATAAATGTACCGATGCCGAGAATAAGGCACTCAATGAGTATGAATCTCTTGTGCGTGACGAGGTGGTGCAGCTGACAAAGGGTGCAGACAGGCAACGTGCAGCTGAACTCAAGGAACTGGGAGAGGAGAGCCGCTTTGCGGGAATGAGCAACGAAGAGGTCAAGAGCAAGGAGGTCGAGGATTTCTACACACGCCACCCCGAGAAGACAGATGCTGTGGGCAATATGAATGACCCTAAGCCGATAAAGATTGACGATGACGGCACATCGGGCTATGTGTGGAGCTATAATGGCGTCGACAATACTGTCGAGGATATCGCCCGGTTCGAGAAAGAGGCGCTCAAGATTGCCGAGAGGTTCAATCTCGACCTGAAGCTCATACGCGATGAGCACGAGATACCCTATCCCGATGTCAATGACAAATACGATGTGGCCAACTATAATAACAAGCTGCGTGCTATGGGATGGCTCGAGAAAAAAGGCCCGGTAACCATCAACCTGCCCAACATTGAAACACGCGAGGAACTTGAAAAGACAGTTGTTCACGAAGGTGTCGCGCATTATGGCTTTGCAAAGCTCTTCGGCAACTATCTCAATGAATTCCTCGAACAGGTCTACCGCAAGGCGTCGAGTGAGGTGCGTCAGGGCATCGACAGAATACAGGCACAGTACCGTTTTGCCGATAATTTTACGGTTGTCGAGGAGTATCTTGCAAAGCTCACCGAAAAGGCCGCGTTGAGTATCAACGAGCGCCGCGTCCTCAACGGCTTCAAGGATTTTATCAGGAACTCGCTTGTGAGGCTGAATATTTATACCGGCCGCAACCGCAGGATTACCGAAAGTGATCTTATGAGTCTTATGAGGCAACACGCCAAACATGTCGCCAAGCGTACAAACCCATCGAAATACCGCCGTTGGGTCTTCGGGCAGTTCGATGCCGCCAAGCATAAAGAGGCTGGTTACCATAACCGTGAGGCTTATGAGCGTGATGTGAGGGAAAGAATGGCCGATGGCTCTTTCCTCAGGAATACTCCCGATCCTCTCTACAACACCAAAGCTTTCCAGCATTATGAACTGATGCCCCAGGAGATGAAAGAACGTTTCCAGAAGCGATGGAGGGCAACGGATGAGGAGATAATGAATGCGAAGGCGCGTATAAAATACCGTTTTATCGGAAAGAAGGGTGCAGACAACCGTGCCTACTACGACGGTTATGAGAATGGCGACCCGGATCTGCTCCGTGCTATTGAGTACGAGAAACAAGGCGCGCCGATGGAAACCATCAAACTCTATACCGGTTGGGAGCGCGGTGCCGACAATGAGTGGCGCAAGGAGATGCACGATGGCAGGTTAAAGGTGCACGACCGTCTCTACAAGGCTCTCGCCCGCAAGGATGAAAAACTGGCCGATGACTATCTCGACCTGAAACGTGTTCCGATGAATGCCTGGGGCTATGACGAGAACAAGTTATGGGAACGTATCAAAGGTGAGGGAAACGAGTTCCTGAAGGATACAAAACTCCGCGATGTGCTCTATGACCCTCCTTTCTTTGCCGAGTATCCCGAACTTGCCGGTCTTCCTGTCTCTATTGTGGACAACCCCAAGGTTCCCTACCGTTACAACAGCCGCGACAAGAGAATTGAACTCGACAAGAGTTTCTTCCTCTATCCCGAAAATTCGGTTTATATGTCCGGGTTGCTGCAGAACGTGATACAGGACTACGAAGGCTTCAGCAAGGCCGTTTCAATGAACCTTTTCGGTATAAATTCGAAATTTGGGAAAAAATACAAGGATGCACAGAAACTGATAGATGCACTCGACCGTTCCCGTGGGTTTATACCCGATTTCGACAAGAACAGAGCCATTGACAAACTCTTCGAGGAGGAGTTCGGCTTTTCGCCCGAAGAGTTCAAGAAGAAATTTCCCTCGCTCGACGAGTATATCATCTACAAACTCACCGGCAAGGAACTCTCGTTCAGCGGTGATGTAGAGATGCGTAATGTTATGGACCGTGTCGATGCAGGTGAATTCATTCGCAGGAATATTCCGGCCGAAACTACCGAGGATGTGTCGCGTTCAAAGCAGATGCCGGTAAAGAAGATAAGTGACCTTGAGAAATTCTTCAGCGGACCGCTCGACATTATCTACAAACGGCTGCAGCAGCTACATTCCGACGAGCCGCTTATGCTCGACAAGGTTCGCCGGCGTGTGCGCCGTGCCGATCTCTCTCCTTTAGAGCGCAGCGAGTTTGAATGGGAGATGGAGGATTATGCTTGGGAGGTTCTCGACAGGCTGATGAGAATGAAAGAGACGAAGAACGACTTCGGATATGGTAAATTCAAGAAGAAGAATGACGCCAAGAGGAAGCGTCTCCGTGACTATCTCGACTATCTTGGTTACAAGGATCTGTTCGAGCATATGGACCTCCCCGATGACCTTAACTAACAGTAAATGGAAATTGTGATGAATAAATTTCTTGATAAACGTGTAAAATCCCAGGCAGGCAAGGAGCCTGTTAAAACAAAGGCTCCCGGTACAGCCATCGCTTTTCTAAACGAATGTGCTGCCTGTTGGAACTCCCTCGATGAGGCTCGCCGCAGATTGCGGCGAAGCCTTATGTACAGTTACGGCGACCAATGGGGCGATATTGTGACCGACCCCGATACTCTTTCACAGATAACCGAGGGCGAGCTGATAAAGAAAAACGGTAAGGTGCCGTTGAAGAACAATATGATTGCACCTATCCTCAGTAATATCGAAGGGCAGCTGCGACAGAACCTTATGCGTCCTGTATGCGTCGCCCGTGACCAGAGCGAAGGACGCGTTGGCGAGATGATGTCCGTCGCAATTGAGTATGTACACGACATAAACGAGATGGAAGAACTTGATGCCGATTCTATGCGTATGCTTCTCAATGGCGGAATGACAGCGCAGCGAGTCGAGTATGGTGTCAACCCCTCGAAAGACAAACGCGATGTCTGGGTCTATGCCGTAAATCCCTCAAGGCTCTTCTTCAATGCAAATATCGAAGATGTGCGAATGTGGGATGTTACCTGTATCGGTGAACTCTTCGACCTGCCTCTCGATGATGTGATGGCGCATTTCGGTCACACAAAGGAAGAGAAGGAACGCATACGCGACATCTACGGCAATGTCTCCTCCTATGAGTCGGGGAGCCGTGCGATGCAGGGCGACGAGACACTCAGCCTCACCTTCTATTCCCCTACGCGCAGTAACCTTTGCCGTGTCATTCTTGGATGGAAACTGGAGTCGCGCGATGCCTATTTCTGGAACGACCCGCAGCGCGGAACCTGGGGCTATCTGCCGTACGACAGCAATAGCCGCAAGATGCTTGACGATGAGAACGAACGGCGCCGCAGCGAGGGAGAGAAACTTGGAAAGAGTGACGACGACCTGCTGCTCATCGAGTATGAGTTCGCAACCGAACGTTACTGGTACTACCGTTATATGTCGCCCTATGGAGATATCCTGCAAGAGGGGCGCAGCCCTTATTGGCACGGAGAGCATAACTATGTCCTTCATCTCTATCCTCTGGTGCACGGGCGGTTGGGTAATTTCGTCGAGCAGTTCATAGACCAGCAACGTGCCATAAACCGCACGGCAACACTCATCGACTTCATCCGCAGCACATCGTCGAAAGGTGTACTCGTGGTCGATGATGAGGCTTTTGAAAGTATGTCGCGCGAGGAGGTCATCGATGAATATGTACGTTATAATGGTGTGCTCTTTGTCAAGCTGAAACCGGGGCAGAGTATTGATGGAGTGGTGCGTCAGTACAACAGCGGTGCAGCAGTGGCAGGCGATTTCGAACTTCTTAACCTGCAGCTGCGGCTCATAAACGAAATATCAGGTGTCAATTCGGCAATGCAGGGGCAGAGTCCCCATGCCGGCACTCCTGCTTCGCTCTATGCACAGCAGGTACAGAACTCGTCGCTAAACCTCAAAGGGTTGTTCGACGGCTTCAGGACATTCCGGCGCCGTCGCGACGCCAAGGTGATGAAAACCCTCCAGCAGTATTATACCGAGAGCCGTTACATAGACCTTGCCGGCTCACAGTACAGCGAAGAGGCCAAGTGGTACGACCCGCAGAAGGTACAGGATAGCGAGATAGACATCACCATCTCCGAGGGATACAACACCCCGGCATACCAGATGATTGCCAATGATTTCCTGATGGAACTCTTCCGTGCCAATGCTCTCGATGTAAAGACAATGCTCGAAACCTCCTCCTATCCCTTTGCAACCAAGATACTCGAAGCTATAAAACGCAACGAGGAGGCTGCGGCACAAGGAGAACCGATGGAAGGCATACCGCCCGAGCTTATGGCACAATTGGAAACAAAGACCCAATAACGTTTGTGGCAGTCTGCTGCTGATTGTGAAGGTGTAGAAGCACACTCCTCGTGGGAACGTTCCCACGAGGAGTGTGCTTCAGCACTAAGCTTTAGCCGGGAGGGAGTTCAGCTTGTGCAAAAGCCGTCAGGCTGGGGCGCGTAGCCAACTTTAGTGCCCTTAAAGCCCTTTAATAAATGAAAATGCTCTGTCTATTTTGTCA
>CALBKR010000216.1 GCA_937896105.1 uncultured Bacteroidales bacterium | reverse complement strand
CCTATGCAGAAATCGGCCTGCTTGTACGGTTCGTGTGTACACGACAGTTCGGGATATGCAGTAAGCACCTCCTCGCTGTGTGCAGGCATCTCAATCTCGGGGATTATCGTTATGTAACGCTCGGCTGCATACTGCACCAGTTCGCGAATATCGTCCTGGGTGAAATAGCCGCCGTATGCACCTTCGCTTCCCTCCTCGACATACTTGCGGTCGCCGAACCACCAATCCTTCCATATCGCAGGTGAGCGCCAGGCTGCGAAATTGGTGAGCCTTGGATATTTTTTTATCTCTATTCGCCATCCTGCGGCATCGGTCAGGTGCAAGTGCAGGCGGTTCATCTTGAAACGCGCCAAAGCATCAATCTGCTTCTTCACGAACTCCTTGCCGAAGAAGTGACGGCTCACGTCAAGCATCAAACCACGATAGGCAAACTGCGGCTCGTCGCAGATTTTCCCGGTGGGGATTTCGCCATTGTCATCGGCAAGCTGGATAATTGTCTGCACTCCATAGAAAAGGCCTGCGGCACTTGTGGCATTGATAGTAATGCTGTTCTTGTCGATAGCGATAGAGTAGCCTTCGGGCGATGTCACACCCTCGACATTTTCTACAACCTGCAATGTGATGCTGTTCTTGCTGTTGCCATTGCTCTTCGGCAATGATTCTGCAAGCAGTCTCTCAAGGTTCTGCTTGTCCTTTCCCGGGGCATCTATTGTAATGGCCGTGCCTTGTGAGAAAGTGAATTTCTCACTTTCAAGGCTGATGCTGCGGGGCACGGGCAATACATCGCTCTCAACGATGGGCGCGTTCTGCTTGCATCCGGTAATGGCGAGCACTGCGAGTAGTAATGATATAAGTTTTTTCATATAGGTCTGTATATACAAGGCGAAAGTAATAATAAATTTAAATAAATATATAATATTTTAGTGAATAAAAGCAAAAATGCGGTATAGTTGTATTGATTCTGCTTTTGTTTTACCTTTTTCTCCAATTTATACAATTGTCAATAAATCATACCCTTAATTGTCTAAATTCTTTACACTTTATAATGTTGTTGTTTTTGCTAAAGTTTTGTTAATTAATGCATTGCTGGTTTTGGCACGGTTTTGGCACGGAGTCTTGCAGAAAAAGTTTTTGTTTATGAAAAGGATATTGGCAATAATTACAGTTTTAAGTTCTGCCTTCTTTGTTTCTGCGCAGACAATGACAATGGAAGAGTGTATGGAGTATGCAATCAAACACTCTGTTTCGGTAAATAAGCAACATAATGCTCTCGATGACGCAAAGATGGACTATAGACAGTCGGTTGCATCGCTTTTCCCATCGGTGTCGGCAGGAGTATCGGCTGCAACAAATTTGGGACGTTCTATCAATCCTGAGATAAATAGCTATACGACGGTCTCTACATTCAGTAACTCCTACAGTCTTTCTGCATCAATGCCATTGTTTGCCGGCTTGCGCTATGTCAATGGAATACGTGCATCTAAAGTTGCGCGCCAGCGTGGCCATAGCGAATTACAGATAGCACGTGACAATGTTGCGATGGAGGTTATGAGGGCTTATATAGATGTTATCTATTATGAAGGTACGGTGGCTATCGCCAAAGAGCATCTATCGGCATCACGCGATATATTGCATCAGGCGCAGAAACTCTACGTGCTCGGCCGTAAAAGCGCAGCCGAGGTTGCCGAGGTCGCATCGCAGGAGGCAAACTACGACTATCTGCTCACAGAACAGCAGAACAATCTTGCTATGGCTCGTATAAAACTACGTGATGTGATGAACTATCCGCAGGATGCTCAACTTGAGGTTGTTGCCTTTGCAGTTGGTGATTTTGTCCCACAGCCTATTCCCGAGACCGAATTAGTGAGTTATGCACTATCCAACAATGTTCAGGTACAGTTGTCAGAACTTGCAGTTAAAGAACGCAAAATACACTATCTGAAGGCAAAGGGTGGATGGTTTCCTACGATAAGTCTTTCGGCCGGCATAAATACCAACTATTTTACAGGCTTTGGGAACCGGATGGCCTATCCCGGTTTCCTTTCACAATTCAAAAACAATATGGGAGGATATGTCGGTCTTTCAATGTCAATTCCCATTTTTTCCAATTTGGGACAAAAGGCGTCGGTAAATGCTTCTCGTAATGCATTGCGCAATGCCGAACTTGAGATGGCGGCTATGCGTAGTGCCGTTGAGAGCGAAGTTGTGCAGGCCTGCAGGCAGATGGAAGGTTATGGAAAGCAGTATGAACTTGCTAAAAAGAAGGTCGAAGCGTCCCAGTTAGCTTACGATGGTGTTGCTGCAAGGTTTGCCAAGGGGCTTGTTACAGCCATTGATTTGCAAAGTGCATCGACCACATTGTTACAGGCAAAGTCCGACCGTTTACGTTCTCTTCTTCAATATCATATAGAGGCACGTATAGTCGAATACTACTATGGACGTCCATTTGTTGCCGTGGAGTGATGCATATTACACACAGGTGAATCTATTAGTCTTACCAAAATAAATATTAAAAAGGTTATGGATATAAAATTAGAAAAGAAAAAGGGGTGGCGTGCCGTTTTTCGGAAAAAGAATCTGCCCTACTTGCTTACAATTCTGTTAGTGGTATTTGTCACTTGGCTGTTTATGAAGGATGACTCCTCGGCATTGCGTGTAAATCCTGCCACATTGACTATTTCCAATGTCGAAGAGGGTGATTTTAACGATTATGTGAGTTTGAATGGCACAGTACAACCGGTAACATCGATGCAATTGTCTCCATTAGAGACAGGTGTGGTAGAGCGTATTGTTGTCGAAGAGGGGGCAATGGTAAAGGCTGGTGATGTAATAATAGAAATGTCCAACAAACAATTGTCAATGCAGATATTGCAGTCTGAGGCCGACCTTGCCGAGAAGCAGAATATCTTGCGCAATACACTCATATCTATGGAACAGGAGCGCTTGTCGCTGCGTCAGGAGATGTTGCAACTCGAATTTGAGGTGAACCGCAAACAACGCTCTTATGAGCAGAACGAGGAATTGTATCGGGAGCAGCTTGTTGCCAAGGAGGAGTATCTGCAGTCGAAAGAGGATTACGAACTCGCCTTGAGTCGCTACGCTCTTGTGCAGGAGCGTCAGAAACAGGACTCTCTCTACCGTACCGTGCAGGTAGAGCAACTCAATGAGAACCTGCGCTCTATGCAGTTGAATATGCAATTGATACGTGAGCGGGTCGACAACCTTAACGTTAAGGCGCCAATAGACGGTGAAATCGGTTCGCTTATCGTGTTGTTGGGGCAGACAATACAGCAGGGTAGTGCAATAGGCCAGATAAACGATCTTTCATCCTATAAGGTAACTGCAATGGTCGATGAACATTATATCGACCGTGTCGTTACGGGGCTTGACGGTTCATTTATGAGGCAGGATAACAGCTATAACATACAACTGCGTAAAGTCTATCCCGAGGTACGTGACGGTAAATTCCGTGTCGATTTTGCTTTTGTCGGAAATTTTCCCGACAATATCCGTTCGGGGCAGACATACAACATAAACCTGCAATTGGGGCAACCGGTTGAGGCCGTATATATTCCACGTGGCGCATTCTTTCAAAAGACGGGTGGACGCTGGATTTATGTCGTCGACGCTGACGGGGAGAAAGCATATCGTCGCGAGATACGTATCGGGCGCCAGAATCCGCGTTACTATGAGGTGCTCGGAGGGCTTTCAAAGGGCGAAAGAGTCATAACATCTTCATATGATAATTTTGGCGATAAGGATGTGCTGATATTGGAAAAATAGTATTTTTACAACAATAACAGAAGCTATGTATTTAAAGAACTTTATGATGCTGTTGAAGCGCTACACTGTATCTTCGGTGTTGAATATCGCCGGTATGGCAGTGGCGCTCGCTGCTGTATATCTCATAATGGTGCAGGTAAATTTTGATTTCTCCTACAATAAGTCGATACCGAATGCTGAGAATATCTATCGTCTCGAATATCCAGACTGGGGGGAGAAGGGGTACTGGTCGACGACTTGGACGCGCCAATTGCCCGATGACCTCTGTAAGGCTGTGCCAGAGATTGAGAAATGTGCTTCGATATGGCCTTCGGGCAGCTATGAAGAGGTCTATCCGGAATATTCAAGAAAGTGTGGAGAAAATGTCGAGAACTACCGTTTTCGTCTTTGCGAGTGCGAACGTGAAGGTTTGGATATATTCGGTATCGAGGTGATTGAGGGCTCGCTCGATGATTTCATAAATCCATATACCATTCTCTTGAAAGAGTCGGTTGCAAAGAAATACGGTCTTTCGGCTGGTGATGTCCTGTATTATGGTCGTGGCGCTGATGAAAGGTGGGCGACCGCAACTGTGGTTGCCGTGTGCAAGGATCCTTCCGCACCGAGTATACTTGATGAGTGTGACGGCTGGGCCGGTATGCAGCCTCAAGAGGAGGAGAATGCCGGTAACTGGAATACTCCATACTATCTGCAGTTGAGTGATGGGGCTTCAGCCTCTGTCGTAGAGACGAAATTGAGAGGCTACCTGCTTGAACAGTTGAGGGAACAGGGTGGTTCCACCGAACATATCGCCGAGGCTATGAATCGTGTATATCCGCGTCTTAACCCGTTGACCGAACTCTATTTTTCGGATGACGTGAGTATGGCAAGGCACAAAACGGGTAACAAGTCGACTACATACACCTTGCTTGCCATAGCAGTGCTGATTATGGTAATTGCACTCATTAACTTCGTCAATTTCTTCTTTGCTCTCATTCCTGTACGCATCCGCGCCATAAACACATACAAGATATTCGGTGCACCGACATTAGGCTTGCGCCTGAATTTCCTAATGGAGACCGTGGGGCTTGTGTTTATTGCACTTGGCGGTGCAGTTCTGCTTGTCTATCTGTTTGCAGAGACACCTTTTGTGAAACATTTGTCGACAGATATTGATATTCTGGATAATTGGCCTGTAGCCATCACGGTGGCAGCTATTGCTGTTGTAGCCGGGGTAGTGGCAAGCATCTATCCGGCCTGGTATATTACACGCTTCTCGCCGGCAATGGTGCTTGGTGGTTTCTATACAACCGCACCCGGACGTCGTCTGCGTTACACACTGCTCGCCGTACAGTATTTCATCTCAATAACATTAATAATCTGTTCGTTGTCTGTGCATAGGCAACACGAGTATATGTTAGGGTATGATATGGGTTTCCAGAAAGAGCGGCTTCTAACGGTCTCTGTACCTTATGAAGCCATTTGGGACGGATATGATCAGGAACAGGGAGTTTCATATACGCGTCGCGATGCATTTGTCAATGCTCTCAAGAGCAATCCTGCCATTCTGGATGTATGTTTCGGCAATGGTCCTCTCGTCTCCCCAAAAAGGATGAGCTGGGGACGTGAATTGAATGGTGAACCGGTATATTTCCAGTGCTACCCGGTTTCGTGGAATTTCCTTGAGATGATGGGAATTGATATTGTAGACGGCAGGAATTTCCGCAGTAATGACGAGTATGGCAACGGTGCTTTCATCTTTAACAAGGATGGTGCCGACAAATTCGGAATTGAGGTGGGGTGTGGTATTACAGGTCATCTTGGTGATGAGGCCGAGGTGGTAGGTATCTGTGAGAATTTCAATTTCCGTCCGATGCAGTACAACATAGAGCCGTTTGCTTTCTACATATTTGGAAAGCATCCTTGGAATTTCCCCGGCAATATGTATATACGTGCAGCTGCGGGAACATCTCTCCAGGTCGTACGTGAATACATTATGCAAACAATAGCAGAGTTTGCCCCAAATACTCCGGCCGACAGTTATGATGTTGTATTCTTTGAGTCGGAGTTAGAGTGGCAGTATACCGACGAGAAGAATATTGCTTCGCTGTTTATCCTGTTCACAATGCTGTCTATAGTAATATCTGTTATTGGAGTTTTTGGGCTTGTCCTCTTCGAGACGCAGTTCCGTCGTCGTGAGATAGGTATACGCCGTGTTCATGGAGCATCGATATACGTTATTCTTGGGATGTTCAATATGCAGTATCTGCGCATTGTGGCGCTCTGCTCTATTGTCTCCATTCCGGTTAGCATTATCCTTATAAAGCGTTGGAGTACGCAGTTTGCCTATCAGGCGCCGTTGTCCGTCCTTGTATTTGTATTAGCCGTTGCAGTAGTGGCGCTCATAACGGTAATTACAGTAACGCTTCGCTCCTACAAGGCCGCTAACAGCAATCCGGTGGATGCAATACAGAGATAAATAATAAATAAACAATATAAAATAATTACAACTATGCTTAAAGTAGAAAATTTGAAGAAAAGTTTCTTTACAGAGGAAATTGAAACAATTGCTCTCAACGGTGTGTCATTCGAAGTGAAAAATGGTGAATTTGTGGCTGTAATGGGGCCTTCGGGTTGTGGTAAGTCGACCTTGTTGAATATCCTTGGTTTGCTCGACAATCCGACCGGAGGTAGCTACAGCCTGTTGGGACAGGAGGTCGGTAGTCTCAAGGAGAGGGAGCGCACACAGTTCCGCAAAGGCAAACTCGGTTTTGTGTTCCAATCGTTCAATCTCATTGATGAGATGACAGTATTCGAGAATGTCGAACTTCCGCTTGTGTATATGGGCGTTAAGGGTTCCGACCGCAAGAAGCGTGTGAATGAGATACTTGACCGTATGAATATTTCGCACCGTGCAACTCATTTCCCTCAACAGCTTTCAGGTGGTCAACAACAGCGTGTGGCGATTGCTCGTGCCGTCGTCTCCAATCCTAAACTAGTGCTTGCCGATGAGCCTACAGGTAATCTTGATTCAAAGAATGGCCAAGAGGTAATGCATCTGCTTCAGGAACTCAATCGTGATGGTACTACTATAATTATGGTTACCCACTCGCAGCGCGATGCACAGTATGCTTCACGCACCATTTGTCTGTTCGACGGCCAGATTGTTACTGATGTGGCAAACAAACTGTAAAAAGTATTATATGGGTATCTTACTATTCTATGCGCTATCTGTTTAAAAAGCGCATCAATTCAATTGCACGTCTGTTATCCTTGTCAATGGGTATAGCCGTCGCGCTGTTGCAGTCGTGGTGCACAGCAAATGCCAACCCCGTAGATATGATAAGAACAGGAAATTAATCAGCTTTTTAGAAACTTGAAACTATGAAAATAGCAATAAAGAATTTTATAGATACACTCAAGCGGTACAAGATTGCATCGTTGCTCAATTTGTTCGGTCTCGCAATGGCGTTTGTGGTATTCTATGTGATTATGGTTCAGGTTTACAATGCAATGACCTTCAACCATTCGATAAAGGACTACGAGCGTGTGTATATGCTCTCGCCATATCACGAGGCTTTGGGAGGTTGGAGTTCGAGCGTACCTAACCCCATATCTTATGAAACTGCTGAGGAATTGCCCATTGTAGAGGAAATTGCATCGATGTGCAGCTACATCAATGATGGAGTGGTTTGGGTGAGACCCGATGAAGGTAGTTATGAGAAACGATACGCCAATGTGGTGCGGTGCAATGCTCCTCTGCTTGATATATTCTCATTTGATATAATTGCCGGCAATGCCGAAGATTTCAAGCAAATGAATGCGGCAGTGGTAGCTGAGAGTACTGCCAATGCGATGGGTATTACCGTCGGTTCGGTGATAAACCTTGAAGAGGGTGAACTGAAACCCGGAACACCACTTACAGTCGTAGCGATATTCAAGGATTTTCCCGAGAATACGATACTTGCAGGACGTCACATTTTCCGCAATGACAACCGTGAGAATGGAATGGATAATTCGAATTGGAACTACTCGGTGTTTGTTAAGTTGCGCGAGGGTGCAGATGCGGCCGAGTATGTGGCTCTGTGGAAGAATAAGTTCCTTGAGTTCAACGAGGAACGTTATGCCGAATATGTCGCATCAACAGGCAATACTTTATCGGATAAAGAGAAGGATATGCTTTTTAAAATGCCGCTCAAACTGGTGCCTCTAGGTGATATGTATTTCGGTGGCTACGAGGATTATCCCAGTACCTCACGCAGTACCATAAACACCATTCTCGCAATTGCATTTGTTATTCTCATTGTCGCATTCATCAATTTTATCAATTTCTTTATGGCACTTATACCGGTGCGTATGCGTACAGTAAATATCTGTAAGGTATTTGGTGCCGGGCAGTGGACATTGCGCCTGAATTTCTTTATTGAGGCGATTGCTATTGTGGTACTTGCACTTGTTGTGGCGCTGTGTATGGTCTCAGCTCTTGATGGCGGCTTCATCTCGGAGTATATAACATCTCCGCTGGCAATAGGTAAGAATATCAGAGTTATAGGTATAGTGCTTGCTGTTGCATTGGTGATGACTGTTATGGCTGCAGCCTATCCGGCTTTCTACATCACAAACTTCAATGCATCATTGGCCGTCAGAAAAGGATTTGCCCAGTCAAAAGCCGGCCGCGCTCTACGTTCGGGGCTTGTAGCGTTGCAGTTTATAGTTTCTATGGTACTTATAATAATGGCAGTTGTCTACTCAATGCAGTACAGCCATATGGTTCGCTACGATGTGGGAGTCGAGCGTGAGAACTTGTTGGAGGTTACA
>CALBKR010000215.1 GCA_937896105.1 uncultured Bacteroidales bacterium | reverse complement strand
TTTAGACATAACAAAACCCCGAAAGTTTTTTGTCTAACTTTCGGGGTTCATGTCATTTTGGTCACCTTCATTATCACAACTTTTGTGGTGAGAAAATCACCGCCTGATGTTAGATTATCTTATATAAACCTTAC
The DNA here is from genome assembly GCA_937896105.1 of uncultured Bacteroidales bacterium. The sequence continues at coordinate 3,991 of CALBKR010000215.1, read as the reverse complement.
GTGCTCCATCGGCCGTTACAACGATGTATAGACCTTTCTGCAAAGCGGGAACTGCACCATTCTTGCCATTGTAGACCTTTATGCCTGCAAGCGTGTAAACCTCTACAAAGCCATCTGCAGCAACAACATCGTCAATGCCTGTTGCCATAAGCACGACATCGGCATAGTCCGAGAAATCCGATGAACCGTAATCGTCACGTGCCTGGACACGGTAACGGTACTTGGCGCCGGCATCGAGCCCATCGAAGAGATGCGATGTCTTGTCGGTAACAACATTAGCAACCAGTTCCGATGCTACCGAACTTGTTGTTGAGACAATAACATTATCGATATTTGCACGTTTCTTTCCTGTACTTGCAGCCGTGCTGAACTCAACATAGAAATGTCCGTTCACATCGGCGGTAAAGGTGTGTTCGGTTAATGCAGCTGTAGGCACAAACTCCTTTACAGCGACTTCACCGTTATTGGAATCCATTACGGTAACAGTGAGTTTGGAACCGGTATCGCTCACATTATACAACTTTGTAGAGAAGGAAACCTCAACCGTACCGGTTGCTTCAAGTACAGGAGTTTTCACATAACCGCCGTTGCTTGCAGTTCCCACACGCAGGATACCACCCTCGCTGTAAATCTTGTAGCCATCCCAACCGCCGGTCACAGTGCAGTCGTCTATTGTATTCGACACATCGGTGTTTGTCTTTTCACAACCAAGAAAATCTTCGCTCAAGAGCGTTACGGTTTCGCCTGCACCTTCAGAAGTCTCTGTCACCTTATACACCTCCACTGCATACTCGGCAGCATCCTCTACAGTCTCCCAATTGGCCACAAACGAGGTTTCGGTAACATCGGTCGCAGGAAGCGCCTTAGGCACCCCGGCAAACACGCCTGCAAGGAAGTCGAATGATATCACACTGTTCTTGTATGCAATGTTGGTTATCGGCTTGTTCATAAAGCCGCCCGTGTAGACCTTGGCTGCAGGGATTGAGGTGTTTGTAAGCTCGGTATTACCGCTTGTACCCGGCCACACATCGCCCTTGAGGCTCGCAACGAACTCTTGGGCGCTGACATCGTAATAGGAATCGAGTTTATTGTCGGCAGGAATAATGGTGTAACGCGGATGGTTCTTTGTGGTGTTGATAGTGTTGTTGTTCCAGGCCGAGGCGTTGTAGTCGACGTGCACTACAAGCATACCGCTGTTAAAGAGATATGTGTCCCAGTTCTCCTGCTTGCGGTTTTCAAGGATGTAATACTCATTAGGGTTGGCATCGTTCACAACCTTGTACCCCACACCGCCCTGAGTCAGAGGCTCCATCGAATAGCTGCCCTTCTCATCGAGAACAACAAGGTTTCTCCAGCCGCAGAAATCGCGCTGATAGGCACTGTAGCCTACCGGGACATAGCCCTCGGCAGCATAGTTGCCCTGGTCCATAACATCCCAGTAATCCATACACCAGTTGCCGCTTTCGTATGTTGTATCATAAATGTCGTGCAAGCCAAGGCAGTGCGAGAATTCGTGGCATATAAGACCTATGCCGGCAAGTACCTTGCCAATCTCCGACTCATACTCCTCGTTATACACGAGCTCACCGCTACAAGCATATGTGTCACATTTCACACCATCTGCATTTATGCTGCCGGCCTCGGCCGAGAGTGCCCACTGATGTGGCCATATTGTATTCTCATCAGCACCATAGGACTCGGAATAGCCTGCATAAATGCAATAGATGAACTCCACCTCGCCATCGCCATTATTGTCGCACTTCGAGAAATCGAAAGTGGCATTTGCCTTTTGGATACCCTCCTTTACCGCATATGTAGCCTTCTTGTCATCACCATTGGCATCATTGCCGCCATAGTAGGAGATATTGTTATCGAGAGTGACAATGTCGGTTACCATAAAATTGGGGCGGAACTTGCCGTCGGACTGCGCAATGAAATAGTCGCGTGCACTGCCCACGCTCTCGGCAAAGGGATTTTCGAGTTTATAACCCTCGGTGTTCAGCACATTATTTATATCCTCTTTAGTGTATGTGAATTTCACATCCTTGAACTGCACCAGCACCACTGCTATGTTTACATCACCTTGGGGCACTATCTGTGAACCGGCTCTCTGCGCTGCAGCCCTATAGGTTGCCGAACGCGCATTGCCGGCCTTTGAGATATCGGCTCTCATAGCTTCGTAATCGATAGATGAAAGCAAAGCAAGTTCACCGGCACCGCGAATTGCACTGTCGTGAGCAAGCTGCTTTGTAGAGACAAATGTACCATTGCTGAATGTAGCGTATGAGAAATCACCGTTCAACTCCTTCACAAGCGGCTTTCCATCGGCAGTTGCATAATAGTGCAACGCCTCGTCACCCGAAAGGATGACAGTGAGCACAGTACCATCGGACTGCTTCACGGTAAATGGTTTGCGGTAGGCAGGAGCTGCAAAGCCCGCGAACATCACTAAAGCTGCCACAAAAACCAGTAGAAATCGTTTCATATCTATTTAATATTAATTTTACTTGAATAATATATTTATATATCCTTGCAAAATTAATACTTTTTTCGATTATGCAACGCATAAGTTTCCCTTTTAACTAAAAACACTAACCATTCTCCTTTACCGCGCAGTTGCAGCCGATTTCTCCTTTCCGTCGCTGCTGACAAGATATATGCTTGCACCGATGAGCACTAACGACAGCAGCACCACAGGCTCAAAGCGGTCGACACCTGTAATAAATGAGACCGTTGCGGCAACAATCAGTGTCACATAGCCGTATATTGAAACCACCGTGCTGCTCAGGTACTTCATTCCTATCGGTATCAAGAAATATGTTAACACCGTTGGAAACAGCAGCACAAATGCCATTACCAATGCCGGGGTTGTCTTTATTCCGCCCTCGAACATCGGTGCCGAAAAGCCCACAAGCAGCGAAACTGCCACTGCGACAACAGCCCCCGAGGAGAATGTATAACGCAGGATGCTTATCCTGGATACACGCCCCACAAGCTGCGACGAGAAGACAAGATACACTGCATAGACAATTGAAGCAATGATAGATAATGCATTGCCGAGCAACGGCTTATCGGCAACCTCGCTATTAGGTTCAGAGAGAATGCACAGCAATGCCCCCACAAACCCCACGGCAATGCCGAGCAGCTTGCGTGCGCCCACGCTCTCGTGGTAGAGAACAGCCGACACTATTATCACCCACAGCGGCTGCATAGCGTTGAAGATGGCGAAGCTAACAGGAGTCGTATGGCTGAGGCTCACTGCATAGAGCGACATATACCCGAAGATACCGAACGCACCGAGCATCACCAGTTTCACCTTGTCGCCTCGCGATATGCTCTCGGGCTTTGCAAAGATACTCACAAGCGAAAAGACCAGCGCGCCAAACACCAGGCGCATTGTCACACACCCTATCGGTGCAATCCACAGCGGCAACAGATAGCCCATAGCATTGACATTCAATCCACTGAATACCCTTGCCGTGAAAAGCGAAAGCGAACCTTTGGTATAGTTGTTCATAAATTTACCTGTTTATTATTCCTGAACAGTTGTCGCAACACCATAAACAGCAGTGCTGCAAAACCCAATACCGCATTGAGCGCGAAGGGGAAGCGCTCCCCTTTCACAGCCAAGGCATCCTGCATCCAGTCCACGACAAACGGGCAGAGAACAATGGCCACGTAGTTCATCGCCATCACCAGAGCAAGGGCGTATGTCACCTTGCCGGGCGATGCCAACGAGGCTGTGATATCGTATATATACGGCTGTGCCATACCATAGCCGAAGCCCGCCGCCACACAGCCAATGACTACAAAGAGCATTGAACTGTTGTAGAAGATATCGAGCAGGCCAAGCGCCATCAGCAACATAGCCAGCGCCGCGTACTCCGTCTTCTTGAACAGCTGCTTGGTTATCTCTGCATTAAGGACGAACTCATCCTCCTGAGGAGTGGTATATCCGTTGTACCAGTTATAGTCCAGATCGGCAATAAGG
>CALBKR010000214.1 GCA_937896105.1 uncultured Bacteroidales bacterium | reverse complement strand
CCGCCACAACAGCAGCTATTGGAACAACACGCCTTATATAGGCTGTGGAGCTGCAGCACACTCCTACAACGGCACCTCGCGCCAATGGAACATTGCCGACATAAAGGAGTATATAAAAGGCATTGAAAATGGAGAGCCTGTTTTTGAGATTGAGCACTTGAGCGAAGAGGAACACTACAACGATACGATACTGACACGCTTGCGCACAGCCGACGGCATACCGCTCGAGTGGATACAGCAGAATTTCAGCGAAAAGTTCATCAACCACCTTGCACGCACAGCCGAGAAAGAGATTTCCCTGGGCAACCTGGAATTGCAGAACAACAGGCTTTCACTAACTGAAAAAGGAATCTTCATAAGCGACGCAGTGATACGGGAACTGATATACATATAGACAAAATGACCGGCAATTGCCGGTCATTTTGTCTATAGAAGCTTTAACAACAGATTACATCAAGCTGTTTGCCAGTGCGAGGATTTCCTCACCTATTGCATCGGCAGCCTCCTGTGTGGGGCCCTCGGAATAGATGCGGATAATCGGTTCGGTGTTGCTCTTGCGCAGGTGTACCCAAGTCTCGGGGAAATCGAGCTTAACGCCATCGACAGTATTGATTTCTGCCTTGCCTGCGTATGTAGCCTTTATTTTCTCAAGGATGGCATCAACATCGCAACCGGGCTTGAGGTCGATACGGTTCTTGCCCATAAAATATGCAGGGTATGTAGCACGGAGCTCGCTCACGGTTTTCTTCTCGTGTGCCAGATGGCTCAAAAACAAGCAGATACCTACCAAGGCATCGCGACCGGCGTGGCAAGCAGGATAGATGACACCGCCATTACCCTCACCACCGATGACAGCATTTGTCTCACGCATCTTGGTGACAACATTCACCTCGCCAACAGCCGAAGCTGTGTATGTACAGCCGTGAGCGTTTGTAACATCGCGGAGTGCACGTGTAGAGCTGAGGTTAGAGACTGTATTGCCCGGTGTATGCTTGAGGACATAATCGGCAACGGTTACAAGGGTATACTCCTCGCCGTACATCTCGCCATTCTCGCAGATGATAGCCAAACGGTCAACATCGGGGTCAACAACGAAAGCAACATCATTGCCGCCCTTTGCCATAAGACCCATTATATCACCCAGATTCTTTGCAAGCGGCTCGGGATTATGCTGGAAGTCACCAGTAGGCTCACAATAAAGTTTGTCAACCTTTGTGATACCCAATTTCTCGAACAGTTTTGGAAGAATTACACCGCCTACAGAGTTCACGCAGTCGATGGCAACCTTGAAACCGGCAGCCTTTATAGCCTCGACATCAACAAGCGGCAATGCAAGGACTGCATCGATATGCTTATCGTCATATGTCTCATCGAGACGATACTTGCCGAGTGTCTCAACGTCGGCATAATCGAACTCTTCGGCAGCAGCGATGCGGAGAACCTCCTGACCCTCGGCTGCATTGAGGAACTCACCCTTCTCGTTAAGCAGCTTGAGCGCATTCCACTGGCGTGGGTTGTGGCTTGCAGTGAGGATTATACCGCCACAGGCATCCTCCATTGTAACGGCAACCTCGGTTGTCGGTGTCGAAGCGAGACCTATGTCAACGACATCGAAGCCCATACCCATAAGGGTACCGCAAACGATTTTGTTCACCATCTCACCCGACAGACGGGCATCACGGCCAACAACGATTTTGTTACTTGTCTTTGTTGTTGTCTTGCGTATCAGAGCCGCATAGGCCGATGTTAGCTTCACAACATCAAAAGGGGTCAAACCCTCATCGGCTCTACCGCCGATGGTACCTCTAATTCCGGAAATTGATTTAATAAGTGTCATATCGCAGTTAAATAAGTTATTCTGGTATCACAACCGAAACGCTTGGTTGGAATGTTATCTGATAAAGGCACGGGTAGACATAGGTCGTAGCCGTTGATGTACCCTTTGTGTGCGGCACAATTATGTTCACCTTTGCAAGGTTGCTCTGGGAACGTACGAATTTCAAGAACCTCAACGGCACAAGCCACCCGGTAGGGACATAATCCCCGTAAATGGCCTTCATCATACCCGAGATGAATGTAGCAGAATAGGAGCCGCTCTTGTTGGAGACGCGCATCTCATCGGCATCTGCCGAAAACAGATTACCCGATATGGTATCACCATCCTGTATGTTATACTCGTAGTAGCGGATGAGCATATCTACATTATCGCCATCCTCTATGGCATAAGCCCCGGGAACATTCTTGGGGTTATTCACTATCTGCAGATAAACATCGTCAACCTCGACATATTCGTTACGGGCGACATCTGTTGTAGAGTCGTTCGCAATGAACTCGTCGAATGAAATTACATTTATCTTCTCGGACTTTACATAATCGTTCACTGCCTCGCGCTCCTTCTCCTTCATCTCGGAGTATGTCACCTGATCATCGCACGAAGAGAAAAGCAGAGCCACAAGCGGCAGAACAAAAAGATATACCAATCTGTTTCTTGTCATATTCATACACAACACGGCAAAAGCCGTTCAATTTCTAAAGTTACAATTTTCCGCGAATATACAAAAACAAAAGCAAAAAAGCCTAACACAATCATCAAATAATCATAAAATCACATCTTTTGACGCGACATCACTCGGTCAACTCGGCTTTATACTTCTGCAATGCCTGTTTAAATCGTTCTACCGCCATCTCCATAGTGCCATAAAGTTCACCACCCGATGCATTCTTGTGCCCGCCACCATTGAAGAACTCGGCTGCAACGGCATTGCAGGGGAAATCATCCACACTGCGCAACGATACATTTATCTTTCCGGGTTGTTCCTCGCGCAGGAAGCACGACAGCCGCACCCCCTTTACCTGCAGCGGCTGGTTCACCAAGCCCTCGGTATCGCCCTTCGATGCATAGAAACGCATCAGTTCGCTGTGCGATAGGGTTATCAGCGCTGCATTATATTTGTTGTACACCTTCAGCTTATCGTACATCGAATACCCCCAAAGACGCATCCTTGTAACCGAGGAGTTATAGAACACCTTGCGGTATATCCAATCCTTGTCTATTCCCTTGCCAAGCAGCTCGGCGATGATGAGATATACATCCTTGCGTGTCGAGGCGTATGCAAATGACCCTGTATCGGTCATCATTCCCGTGTAGATACATTGTGCCATCTCAAAAGTCAACGCATCGAGCCCCGAAAGGGATGTTATCACCCTGTATACAAGTTCACAGGTTGAGCAAGCCTCGGGATGCGATACAAGCACATCAAACTCGTCCGACGGTTGCGGATGATGATCGACCAGCAGCCTCACGGCAGGCGAAGCGGCCACCTGTGTAGCCACATCGCCGGTACGCGACAACACATTGAAATCGAGACAGAATATTACATCTGCAGCTTCAATCACTGCATCGCACTGCTCCTTTGCAGTATCATAGAAAAGAACATCTGCAGCCGACGGCATCCACGAAAGAAACGCAGGAAAAGCATTCGGCAACACTACAGCCGCCTCCTTGCCGATACTGCGCAGATAGAGATACATAGCCAACGAGGAGCCGACAGCATCACCGTCGGGATTCTTATGGGCAAGCACCACAAAGCTGCTGCCATTGCCAACCACGCGCCTCACGGCATCGATATTCTCTTGCGGTATAATATTTTCAAGCATATCCAATCTTTTAATTCACGAAGATACCATTTCAAAATTAAAATCCAGCCTTTGCGGCACAATTATTTTCCGCGTAGAGGCATAATTTCAAAACTGTCGCCTTGCGGAACGATAAGTATGGCGCCGCTCCTTGAGATATCGACAGGCTCCACGCCCAGTTGCGCACACTCTCGCAGAATTCTTTCCCGGCTATGTTTATACAGTGAAGCGTCGAGCAGCAGGCAGCCGGGAGAATAGACCTCATACAGTTCCTTAATGCTCCCAAGGAAACCGCGACACAATATCACAACATCTGTTGGAGCTGTATAAAGGTTCTCGCGCCACAAGCCGTCGGCAACCATCCTTATCTTAAGCCCGCCGTAGAGCAGAAGCCCCTCGTCGTGCTCAAAGAGGTCACAGAAAAAGGCATCGCTGACCCATACAGGCTCACCCAGCCCCTCGCGTTTGATATATGGCGAAGAGACATATTCATACTCGGCATCGAGTTGCGGGACAGTAGACAGCAACCAGTTCTCGCCGCCATCGCCAACTATGTGAAGCAGAGGATTCTTGTTATTGTTGTACACGATTACTCCGCCGGGCAAAGCCTCGTCATCCTGCACGGAATTCACAGCACACAGCACTGCTGAACCACCGGCGACAAGCGCAACAAGCCACCACCGACGGGAGAATAGTGCGTATGCCATCAATACCAAAAGGATTGTGACACAGACGGCACCGCCAAGACCGATAGGAGGCAGTGCAAACGAAGCACCTGGCAATGAAGCGACAAAGGCAATGCCGCCGTTCATCGTTTCTACGACAAAAGCCAGAACATCGGCTATCAGCTGTTGCAAGGGGTGGAAGAACGAGGTAGCCAGCATAGCCAATGCCAGAGCTATCACCACAAAAGCCAAAGGCACGACAAAGATATTTGTCAGCAGCGAATACAGCGGCAACACACCAAAGTGATACCAAACGAAAGGTAATGTACCCACCTGTGCCGCCAAAGAGAGTATCAGCAGATTTGCCACATAGCCATAGAGCGAACCGTGCTCATCCACTTTTAGCAATTGTTGCAAAGGAGGAGCCAACAACAG
>CALBKR010000213.1 GCA_937896105.1 uncultured Bacteroidales bacterium | reverse complement strand
GTGCTTCTTGTTGCAGGCGCCGAAGGCAAGCGCTCGGCTTTGACACACAGCCGTGTGATGATACACCAGCCGCTCGGTGGCGTGCAGGGGCAGGCCAGTGACATTGAGATTACTGCCCGTGAGATTCAGAAACTGAAGAAGGAACTCTATACCATCATTTCCGACCACAGCAAGCAACCTTTTGACAAGGTGTGGGCCGATAGCGACCGTGACTACTGGATGACTGCAGCCGAGGCGCAGGAGTATGGTATGATAGACCGTGTCCTTACACGTAAAAAATAGTTCTTCCGATGGCTGATAGGGGAAAGAAACGTTGTAGCTTTTGCGGCAGGACCGAGGATGAGGTTGCGCTGCTGATGACCGGTCTGACCGGACATATATGTAACGACTGCGTAGAGCAGGCGCACAACATCTTGCGCGAGGAGGCTCTGTTGCCGAAGAATGATTTCGATATGCAGGAACTGCCGAAACCGAAGGAGATAAAGGCGTTCCTCGACGAATATGTAATTGGGCAGGATGAGGCGAAGTGTGCTCTTGCGGTGTCTGTCTACAACCACTACAAGCGTCTTATGCAACGTGGTGCCGCCGATGATGTAGAAATAGAGAAGAGCAATATCATTATGGTAGGCAGCACCGGTACCGGAAAGACGCTGCTTGCACGTACGATTGCACGCCTGTTGAAGGTGCCTTTTACAATTGTGGATGCCACAGTGCTCACCGAGGCCGGCTATGTCGGTGAGGATATCGAGAGTATTCTCACCCGTCTGCTTCAGGTTGCCGATTACAACGTGGAGGAGGCAGAACGCGGTATCGTGTTCATTGACGAGATTGACAAGATTGCGCGCAAGAGCGATAACCCTTCCATCACGCGCGATGTGAGCGGTGAGGGTGTACAGCAGGGCTTGCTGAAGCTGCTTGAGGGCTCGGTCGTGAATGTGCCGCCACAGGGTGGCCGCAAGCATCCCCAGCAGGAACTGATTCCCATTGATACCACCAATATTCTGTTTATCTGCGGTGGTG
>CALBKR010000212.1 GCA_937896105.1 uncultured Bacteroidales bacterium | reverse complement strand
GGAATTTACTATACGGAAGCGGCGTAGCACATTCAATGATAATACTCGCCCTGACTGTGGGAATAGGAGTGTATCTTAGCCGCGTAAAGATTGCCGGCATATCGTTCGGTGTCACGTGGGTGTTGTTTATCGGTATCCTTTTCTCGCATTACGGAATGACTCTTGACGGCGAACTGCTGCACTTTGTCAAGGAGTTCGGACTCATATTGTTTGTATACTCGATAGGACTGCAGGTAGGTCCTGGATTTTTCTCAAGTTTCAAGTCGGGAGGCCTGAAGCTGAATACAATCACCTGCATCATAGTACTCTTTGATGTACTTGTTGCATTGATGCTTATATTCACGACAAATGAGAGTGTAGATACCATTACAGGTATAATGTCGGGGGCGGTAACGAACACTCCCGGAATGGGCGCTGCATCAACCACCTTCAAGGAGATGAACGGAGTTGAGAGTTCAAACATAGCACTCGGCTACAGCGTTGCCTATCCGCTTGGCGTAATAGGCTGCATATTGGCCATTATAGCCATCAAGTTCCTTTACAAGGGCGAAAAAAGGTTCAGCCGTGAGAAGAACAGCAATGTAGAGATACAACGTCTGTCACTTGAAGTCACAAATAAGGAGATTACAGGCATAACACTGGAAGAGATAAGAAAGAGAAGCAGCCTTAATTTCATTGTTTCACGAAAGATTGACAAATCGACAGGACATTGCGACATTGCCGATTCGCATAGCACACTTGAAATCGGCGACTGCATACTGATTATCGCCGATAAGGATATCCACGAAAAGCTGACATCGCTCATCGGTATGCAGGTGCAACAGGAATGGCTAAAGAATGACGAAGAGCTGATATCGCGCAAAATTACCTTCACCAACCACAAACTGAACGGAACAAAGCTTGGCAAGCTTAACATAAGAAAAGAGTTCGGCGTTACCGTAACCCGTGTGAACCGTGCCGGTATAGACTTGACTCCGACAGCCAATTTCCGTCTGCAAGTCGGTGATATAATCACCATTGTAGGACACGAGACCGCTGTCAACGATATAAAGAAGATGTTCGGCGATGAGCGCAAATATCTTGACCACCCGAATCTTATACCTATCTTCATAGGAATAGCTTTAGGATGTGTTTTGGGAAGCATTCCGCTGAGCGGCACCCTGCTGACAACACCAATAAAGCTGGGACTTGCAGGAGGACCGCTCATAGTAGCAATACTCGTCAGCTATTTCGGCCCCAAGATGGGCGTGGTTACATACACTACGACCAGTGCAAACCTTATGATTAGAGAGATTGGCATAACGCTGTTCCTTGCCTGCGTAGGACTTGGTGCAGGAGGCGAATTTGTCGACACGATAGCCAACAAGGGAGGATACATGTGGATATTGTATGGAGCAATAATAACTATCGTCCCGATTATAATAGCAGGAGTTATTGGCCGGTATATTCTTAAAATCAAGTACAACACCCTCATCGGTGTCATATCCGGCTCATGCACCAACCCGCCGGCATTGGCTTTCGCGAACCAGCAGTGCAAAGGCGGCGAAGCTGCAGTAGGCTACGCAACTGTGTACCCACTTGCAATGTTCCTGAGAATACTTGTAGGGCAAATGCTGATTCTGTTGCTTTGCTGAAGTTCGCAAAACCGCAGTTTACTTGGCGTAAATGAGGATTTTGAGAACGAGCGTAACAAAGTAATGCGCTTTTTAGTCACTCCTTTTCTGCCAAAATGTCAGTAGTCGAACAACTGGCATTTTTTTTGTTTTATATAAGATGTGTGCACAAATGCACGAAACCGATTACAAATTCTAAAACAACTTATATTATGCAGAAAGGTAACATTGGGGTAACAACCGAAAACATTTTCCCCGTAATCAAGAAGTTCTTGTACAGCGACCACGAGATTTTCCTGCGCGAGATTGTATCGAACGCCATTGATGCTACTCAGAAACTGAAGACCCTCTATGAGAAGGGCGAGTTCAAAGGCGAACTTGGCACCCCGAAGGTGACAGTGACATTGGGCAGCGACACCATCACAGTGAGCGACAACGGTATCGGACTCACAGCCGAGGAGATTGAGAAATATATCAACCAGATTGCACTTTCGGGAGCTACCGATTCTCTCGAGAAATATAAGGACAGCGCTAACAGCATCATCGGCCATTTCGGTCTTGGTTTCTACTCGGCGTTTATGGTATCGAAGAAGGTGGAGATTGTGACAAAATCCTACCGCGACGGTGCCCAGGCTGTAAAATGGAGTTGCGACGGCAGCCCCGAATATACCATTGAGGAGATAGAGAAGGCCGAGCGCGGTACAGATATCATAATGTATATCGACGAAGAGAGCAAGGAGTTCCTCAGCGAGAGCCGTATAAGCGGAATTCTCAACAAATATTGCCGTTTCCTCCCTGTTGAGATTGCATTCGGCAAGAAGAAGGAGTGGAAGGACGGAAAGCAGGTGGAGACCGAAGAGGACAATATCATCAACGACACTACCCCGCTTTGGACACGCAAGCCAAGTGAGCTGAAGGACGAAGACTACAAGGAGTTCTACCGCAAGCTCTATCCTATGAGCGACGAGCCCCTGTTCTGGATACACCTGAACGTGGATTTCCCGTTCCATCTCACCGGTGTGCTCTATTTCCCGAAGGTAAAGAGCAACCTCGAGCTGCAGAAGAACAAGATTCTGCTTTTCTGCAACCAGGTATTTGTTACCGATGAGGTCGAGGGTATCGTGCCCGATTTCCTCACGCTTATGCACGGTGTAATAGACTCGCCCGATATTCCGTTGAACGTATCACGTTCTTACCTGCAGAGCGACTCAAACGTAAAGAAGATTTCTACTTATATATCGAAGAAGGTGTCCGATCGCTTGCAGCAGATTTTCAAGAACGACCGCAAGGAGTTCGAGGAGAAATGGAACGACCTGAAGATTTTCATCAACTACGGTATGCTCACCGAAGAGGATTTCTATGACAAGGCCAGCAAGTTCGCCCTGTTGCAGGATACCGACGGCAACAAATATACATACGAGGAGTACAAGAACCTTGTAAGTGCCGGGCAGACCGACAAGGAAGGTAATATCATCTGTCTCTATTCAAACGACAAGGAGAAGGAGTTCAGCTTCATTGACAATGCCAAGAACAAGGGCTACAATGTGCTGCAGATGGACGGCCAGCTCGATGTGGCACTTATCAGCCTGCTTGAGCGCAAGTTCGAGAAGACACGTTTCACACGTGTCGACAGCGACACTGTGGAGAACCTTATTGTAAAGGATGAGCAGAGAGCAAGTGTAATAAGCGCAGCCGAGCGCGAGGTGCTCACCGGTGTATTCGAGAGCCAGCTTCCCAAGATGGAGAAGAAGGAGTTCACCGTTGCCACACAGGCTATGGGCGAGAACGGTGCGCCTGTTGTGATAACACAGGCTGAATATATGCGCCGTATGAAGGATATGGCAGCGATACAGCCCGGTATGTCGTTCTATGGCGAGATGCCCGATATGTACAGCCTGCTGCTCAACGAGGAGCATCCGTTGATAAAGCGAGTGCTTGCAAACGCCGAAACAGCCTGCGCCGAGAGCCTGAAGCCTATTGACGAGAAGAAGGATGCTCTTGAGAGCCGTCGCAAGGCATTGTATGATGCACGCAGCGGAAAGAAAGAGGATAAGGTTCCGCAGAGCGAGAAGGACGAACTCTTTGAGGTTGAGAAGGAGATTACTGCAGCCAAGAGCGAAAAGGAGGGTATCCTTGCCGAATATGCTGCCGGCGACAGCACCGTGAAGCAACTTATCGACATCACCCTGTTGCAGAACAATATGCTCACCGGCGAAGCGCTGAACAACTTTGTAAAGCGCAGCATAGAGCTGATGAAGTGATGTTTACGAAAACATAACTCACAATACAAAGAATGGCGACCC
>CALBKR010000211.1 GCA_937896105.1 uncultured Bacteroidales bacterium | reverse complement strand
CATACATCGTGCACTGGTCCTCGCTTTTTCCTAAATATCAACGGCCTTTTATTGTAATTTTGACAGTGCCGGAGATTTATGGGATTACACTTTGCTGTGGAAAAACAAAAATCGCGCACATTATCGAGAATAATGGTAAACGCTTGCGGTTGAACCGTCGATAAAGCTGCGAGCGGAAGCAGGTTCAATGAAATTAATGCCGGCAGGATGCCGCAAATCACAAAAAAGCGCAAATGCATAGCTGTTTGCGCTTTTTTGTGTATTTTAGCGAAGTGATACCATACCCGTTATGCAAAGAAGAATTGTAACATATATCATTGCCACACTATGTTGCTTTGCAGCCGTGGCACAGAGCCGCATCGACAGTATTGCCTACAGGGCAATGCAGGTGGGTCGTGTGATGCAGCAGGAACGTGTGTTCCTGCAGTTAGACAACAGTGCCTACTACCTTGGCGAGACGATGTGGTTCAAGGCATACGCCACGTTCGGCACCGATGACCGCCCGAGCACTTTGAGCAAGGTGCTGTATGTGGAGCTTGTGGCACCCGAGGGCTATGTGGTGCAGACAAAGAAATACAAGCTCGATGAGAACGGCAGTTGCTACGGTGAATTCGAGCTTAACCCTTTGCTGCTGTCGGGATACTATGAGGTACGCGCATATACCCGATATATGCTCAACTGGGGCAAGGATGCGGTGTTCACAAGGGTGTTCCCTGTGTTCGACAAGGTGAATGCCGCCAACTGGGACTTCAAGAATATGCTCGACCGCCGCAGGGGATACAAGGAGCGCGGTGAGTGGAAGAGTTCGGAACTGCCCGAGGCCTCGCTCGACTTTTTCCCGGAGAGCGGGCATCTTGTTGCCGGCATAGAAAGCAAGGTAGCATTTGAACTGCGTGGCGAGGAGGGTATTTTCGGTGAGGACACGGTGACGATATACGAGGATGGCAGGAAACTGTTCGAGTGCGTGCCTGTACACGAAGGGAAAGGGGTGTTTGCCATTACCCCGAAAGCCGATGCCGAATACCGCGCCGAGGTGACTGTAACGGACGAGAAGGGCAAGGCAAAGAGACACAAGTTCAAGCTGCCCGAGGTGAATGCCGAGGGTGTGGTGCTGAGCATCACCGAGGCGGGCGACAGCATAACGATTACTGCTGTGAACAATATCGCCGAGGAAGGCGAACTGGGCGTGGTTATCCTTTATCGCGGTGCAATGGGCTTTTTCAGGAAGTTCAACACCACTGACAGGAAGGTGCAGTACAGCATTGCCAAGCAGGAGCTGCCCGAGGGTGTGAGCCGTGTGGTGCTGTATGCCAACGAGCACACACCGCTTGCCGAGAGACAGTTCTTCGTGACGCACGACAGGATGGCTGCAAGCGACCGCGAGACTGTGAAACTGCACGTCACTGCCAACGGCTACCACACACATAACCTAAACGCCAGGCCGGGCGAGAAGATTACCCTGAAGGTCACACGCGACGACGGCAAGCCGATACCGTCAACGGCCGACCTTGCCCTGTCGGCAAGCGACGCATACGGTCACCAGGCTACATCATACACGCACAATATGTATAGTTACCTGCTGCTCGGGTCGGAGCTGAAGGGTTATATCCCCAATGCTGCACAATATTTCGATACAGGCAACAGCCGGCGCAAAGAGCTGCTCGACCTGCTGATGCTGACACACGGCTGGACATCGTATAACTGGCATATGCTCACACGCGAGAAAATTGACGATATGCAACCCATAGAGCGAGGCATTTCGCTGAAGGGCAAGTTCTACAGGAAACGCAAGAACACCGGACTTGGAGCAGAGGAGGCGATGGAGCTGATACCGCAGGCATACAACCTCACGCGTGTGGATATAGAGGGTGACAGCGGACGCATAAAGACAAGCACGTTCCGCACCGACAGCACAGGCGGCTTTATGCTTGAATTTGACGATTTCTACGGCACACGCATTGCATCGTTGCGCCCGCAAACTACATTCAAGCACAGCGCAAACATATCGTACCAGTTTGCTCTCGACCGTTACTACTCGCCCGGCTTCCGCCTCTATGACTATTGGGAACGGCACTTGGGAAAGGCTATGACAAAGAGCACTGCCGACAGCCTGGTGCGGATGAACCCGTTTGAATATATGCTTTCATCGGTTGAGGTGGTCGAAAAACGCAAGAAGGAGATAAACGAACGCCCGCCACACAGCGAGATGAGGTTCAACTACCTCGATGAGTGGGAATATGCCCAGGATATCACATACCTCAACAAATTCAATATCTACGAGGATGAGATGTACTACAAAATCCTAAACGATATACAGATGGATACGTTAGGCAACGATATTATAGCGGAGCCGGGCAGGATATACA
This sequence comes from uncultured Bacteroidales bacterium, assembly GCA_937896105.1. Next base: position 4,024 of record CALBKR010000211.1, on the reverse strand, counting down.
GCCACCTTTTCAACAGTAATTTAGATGGCAAGGAGAAAGAGGAGTATAGACACATACTCACCGCAGCCGATGTCGTGTCAAGTGCAATGAAACGCCATAACTACAACTGGGCATACTGGGTAAAGCTTATGGTGGTGCTTGGCGAGTACAGCCCCAACACCGTTCCACAGCCCGATATGGAGTACCTGCGAGGCTTGCCCGACCCCGACAAGATGACGAACTTCAAGGAGTTTGTGATACGCAGCGATGTCAAGACACGCCAGCAGTTCGAAAACAAAAGAAACCAATGGGAGCCACTCGAAAGGATGCTTGAAACAAAGGTGCCTTTTATGAAATTCTATTCAGGATTTCTCTCAAATATGTACCTTTTTGCAGGTGAAGGCATAGACGGTTGCCCAAACATCAACCGTTTCTACGATGCAATAAGGGAACAGGAGACTCCCGGCGCTATCCCAATAAGTATAAGATACCCCGTTAACCCCAACTATGTGGCCTGTCTCATACCATACGAAGAGGGTGAGAGGGAGAGAACCATTGTCCCGGAGTTTGCAGCAGCAGGAAGTTCGTTGCGCTATACATCGGTACAGGGATACAGCGAGAGCAAGCAGTTCTACTCGCCCGACTACAGCAGGATGCAGCCACAGGCCGATGACTACCGCCGCACACTGCTGTGGGTGCCAAGCATCACCATAAACGAACAGGGTGAAGCCGTCATAGAGCTTTACAACAGCAGCAGTTGCAACAATATTATAGTGGATGTTGCCGGACGCGACGGCACATCGCTCTACAGCAACGATGCCGTGACAACGACAAGGCTCAACAGCGCCAAACGGCAGCAAAGTGCCGACAGCCCTGTACAGAAGAAGCCGGCAAAGGCCGAAGAGAAGCCTATGGACCCGGAACTTGAGGCAGCCTGTGCACGGGAGCACCAGAAGGGTGTGATATACTACAACAAGGGCAACTACAGGGATGCAATAACGATATTTGCCGAGCTGGTACAGTACAAGTACCCGCCTGCAATGTATTATGTGTCGCTGTGCTACCGCTATGGCAAGGGTATAGGCAAGAACCCGGAACACGCAATGAAGTTCCTGCTCGAAGCGGCAAAACGCGGCGATGCAGAGGCACAATATGCCCTTGCACAGACATTCGAGGAGGGCGACATTGTAGAGCGAAACGATTCACTGGCACACCACTGGTACAACACGGCGGCGATGCAGGAGGAGCCACGCGCACTGCTTGAGATGTCGCACCGCTACAGCGACGGCAAGTTCGTTGGGCAGGACAGCGTGAGGAGCGAAAAGCTGCTGGTACGTGCCGCGCAGTTGCAGGAGCCCAATGCGCTGTATGAGTATGGACTGAAGATGATAGCCGGCGGCAAGGAGGGCATAGAGTATATCGAGGCTGCAGCCGATGGCGGTTGCGTTGATGCTATGGTTTATATGTTCGACTACCTCGACGGCAAGAAGAGATACAAGGAGGCATACAGATATGCCAAGACCCTTTCGGATATGGGCAACCACGAGGGGACAAGACGCGTGGCCGACTACTATTACGAAGGCAAGGGTGTGTCGCGCGACAGAGGCCTTGCACGCGACCTGTACTACGATGCCGCCAAGGCCGGAAACCAGGCTGCAAAAGAGAAACTGCGTGAACTTTGAAACGGTTTATACGTTAATAAAATCCAAACGCTTTGAAAGCAGATACATTTTTTGTTATTTTGCAGTAGATTGACAACGACAATGAGCGAGAGCAATAACATACACCACAACGTAATGCAGTTGAGATGCGAGCCTATCGAGTGTGTAAGGATAGGTTTCGTGGGGCTTGGCGTACGTGCCAAGCGTGCTGTGCACCGTATGATGAATATCGAGGGGTGCGAGGTTGTTGCCCTGTGCGACCTTGTCGAGGAGAATATAACCGAAGCCGCTGCCATAATTGCAGAGTATGGCAAGGCATCCCCTGCCACATTCACCGGCAAGGATGGCTGGAAACGGCTGTGCGAGATGCCCGATATTGACCTTGTATATATATGCACCGACTGGGCAAGCCACGCCGACATTGCCGTATATGCTATGCAACAGGGTAAGCACGCAGCCACCGAGGTACCTGCTGCAACGACAGTTGCCGACTGCTGGAGATTGGTCGACACTGCCGAGAAGATGCAACGCCACTGCATAATGCTCGAGAACTGCTGTTACGACGAGTTTGAGCTGTGCACGCTGAATATGGCACAACAAGGCTTGCTGGGAGAGATAATACACGCCGAGGGTTCGTACCTTCACGACCTGCGCGAACGCATATCGTCAAACGACAACGGCGAACGCAAATGGAGCAACTGGCAGGTTGATTTTATGGGCAGCCACAACGGCAACCCCTACCCTACACACGGCCTTGGACCCGTTGCGCTGGCAATGGGCATAAACCGCGGCGACAGGATGAAGAGCATTGTATCGCTATCATCGAAAAGGATTGGCGGTGAGGATGCCGGGAACCTCAGCGGCACAATGAACAGTTCGATTATCACAACCGAGAATGGCAAGACCATACTTGTGCAGCACTGCATATCGTTGCCACGCCCCTACAGCCGTTCGTTCCTTATAAGCGGGACTGAGGGCTTTGCACAGAAATATCCGGTTCCCTCTTTTGCTTTTGCCCCAGACAGCGAGGAGGCAATAACCGGCAATGCTTGCCAAAGCCTCATCGAAAAATACCGCCACCCTATTGTAACGATGTACAAAGAGCGTGGCGAGGAGCTATGCGGCCGCCGCTGGATAGACTATGCAATGGACTGCCGCCTTATACACTGCCTGCGAGGCGGGCTGCCGCTTGATATGAGCGTTTATGACGCTGCCTTGTGGAGCTGCCTTGTGGAACTCACCGACACATCGGCCAACAATGGCGGCACACCTGTGGAAATCCCCGACTTCACCCGGGGAGAGTGGAAAGAAGGATGTACACTATTTGTTTCTTGAAAATATGGTAATCATAGCCAGTTAATACCCACACATTATATCCGGCACCAACCACAATATTAACTCTAAAAATTTGTTAAGCAGTTCTTGCTTTGTAGAAACCTTTTAATTATTTTTGTGCTGTTCATAGGAGTTCCTATGAACAGACATATTATTTAGAGGTGTTATTGAAATTATCTTCAACTGACAAATTCTCGCAAAATTTGAAATGGAACGAAGATGATAACAGTAGCATCACATCATTGGTATGTACAGCCTTTGTTGGCTATTTGCATAACCTTTGGTGTGGGCTATTGTTTTATCCGTTCCATAGGCAATGCGAGAAGCCTGTCAGTAGGATAAAACGTATATAGTTCCCACACCTTATTTTTTATACGCTTTCATCGGGGAATTGGGAAGCTTTAAAAAAAGATTTATGAATATAGAAACAAAGAAAAGGGCTCTTCAAGAGGAGATCAAAGAACCAACAACAAATGTACATAAACCATTTGAGAACAAGTATGCAAGTTGGAAAATCATAGAATATCTTTGGGAATGTCATTATGAGAATAAAAAAACATACGAATACAAAGAATGGCTTTTAAACCTGTACAGGAACAATGGAATGACAAACCCAGAATCAACTGTTTTTAGTTCACAAATAGATTTGGTTATTGAAACAATGGAACGAAATCCAAAGAACCCAAAAAATACAAACTATAAAAGATGAAAACTATAAAGAATTTAATTATAACAGTAACAATATTACTATGCCACACCACTGCAAAAGCTTATGATTTCAAAGTGGATAACATTTATTACAATATCATTTCACACTCCGATTTAACAGTAGAAATAACATATGGTGATTACAAATATACAGGTGAGATTGTTATTCCAGATTCTATAACTTACAAATCAAAAAAACTAAAGGTCACAAGCATTGGAAATAAAGCGTTCTATGGTTGCTCCGGACTTACAAGCATAACAATCCCAAACAGCGTGACAAGCATTGAACTTGGAGCGTTCGAAGGTTGCTCCGGACTTACAAGCATAACAATCCCTAACAG
>CALBKR010000210.1 GCA_937896105.1 uncultured Bacteroidales bacterium | reverse complement strand
CTCTGTACTCTGTACTCTGTACTCTGTACTCTGTTCTCTGTACTCTGTACTCTGTTCTCTGTTGGCTTCGCCCAAGTTTTCTTTGGGGTCACCTGCATTTTATCTGTTTCCCTTTCAATATGATATCTGTTATTACCGGTGTCTGGTGTGCGTATGGCAAGAAGGCAAGTGAAGGCAGTGGCTTGGTGATGTAAAAGTTTGCTACTTTGCCGCGAGTTATTGAACCAAAATCCTTGCTCTCGCCCATTGCGCAGGCGCTGTTAAGCGTTGCTGCGTTGAGAGCCTCCGCCGGTGTCATCTTCATCTTTATGCTTGCCAGCGAGGTCACGAACCTCATATTGCCCGACGGTGCTGTGCCGGGGTTGTAGTCCGATGCAAGTGCCACTGCAAGCCCTGCATCTATCATCCTGCGTGCAGGGGGGTAGGTGATGCCCAGGAAGAAGGCGCATCCGGGGAGCAATGTTGGCATAGTGTCGCTGCCGCGCAGTGCCTCAATCTGCTCGTCGCCCATCGACTCGAGATGGTCGACCGACAGTGCGCCGTGTGCAACGCCTACTTCGACACCGCCCGAAACGGCAAGCTCATTGGCGTGTATCTTGGCGCGCAGGCCGTGTCGTGCTCCTGTCTCAATTATCTTGGCTGTCTCTTCCGGGGTAAAGAAACCGCGGTCGCAGAACACATCGACATAGTCGGCAAGTCCCTCTTTTGCTACAGCCGGTATCATATCGTTGCACACGTGCTCCACATATTCGGCTTGCCGCCCCTTGTAGGCGCGCCCCACTGCGTGTGCGCCAAGGAAGGTTGCACGTACCTCAAGCGGCGCGGTCTCCCTTATGCGGCGTATGACACGCAGTATCTTCAGTTCATCCTCAAGGGTGAGTCCGTAGCCCGATTTTATCTCCACCAGTCCTGTTCCCATTGCAACTATTTCGTCAATACGCTCCATCGCCTGACGGTAGAGTTCCTCCTCGGGAGTGTCGTGCAGGCGGTCGGCCGAGTTGAGTATGCCGCCGCCACGCTTGGCAATCTCCTCGTATGAGAGACCGTTTATCTTGTCGAGGAATTCCTGTTCGCGGCTGCCTGCATATACAATATGCGTGTGCGAGTCGCAGAACGAGGGAAACAGCCATCCGCCCTTGGCGTCGATGACGGTGTGCCCCTCCTCACAGGGCAGGCTCTCCATTGTGCCGTACTCCTTGATGCGGTTGCCGTCGGTGAGCAGCCAGGCATTGTCGAGTATGCCGGTGCGGCTCATCTCCTCGCCGGCAAGGCGTGTGCGGCCGCTCTCGTCGATGCCGGCAATTGTCCCTATGTTCTTAACAAGCAGGCTCATTTTCTTCAAGGAATTTGACTGATGTTGCAATATGCGGGTACATCACCGTGTCGTTGTCGACAAACGGAACAACCTTGCGGTATGCGGCGAGAAGGTTTTCTATTTTTGCCGATGAACGCAACGGACGGCGGAACTCCAGTGCCTGTGCGGAATTCATAAGCTCTATGGCGAGTATTCGCTGTGTGTTCTGCACAACCTTCCACAGTTTGGTTGCAGCATTAGACCCCATACTTACGTGGTCCTCCTGTCCTTGTGACGATGGTATTGAGTCGCACGATGCCGGCCAGCAGAGTCCTTTAGACTGGCTCACAATTGATGCTGCAGTGTACTGCGGTATCATAAAGCCACTGTTGACTCCGGGACTTGCAACAAGGAAGTTGGGAAG
>CALBKR010000209.1 GCA_937896105.1 uncultured Bacteroidales bacterium | reverse complement strand
TCCTATTCCTGACACCACCTGCATACGGCGCGCAAAAAGGTCGCACATCTGGGTATCAATCTCATCTATTTCCTGACGTAATTTATCCAAGTCCATAATATTTTGTTTTAATTATTTCTTCTACTATTCTTTTGAGATGTTTCGCTTATGCTCAACATGACAACTGCTTTATTGTCATTGCCTTTAGCCCCTTCGGGCGGCGAACTTCGTTTCTGAACGAAGTGAAGAATCTCCATAATCACACCACTTTTTCAACTAATCCGCCAAGCGCCGCAAAATCCTCAAAGAATGAAGGGTAAGACTTTGCCACGCACCCCGCACCGACAATGGTTGTTACACCTTGCGCCACTGTTGACATTACAGCCGCCGACATTGCAATACGATGGTCGTTGTAGCTGTCGACATCTTTTTCGACAACAGGCTCACCGCCAAAGACAGTAAAACTGTCCTCGCCTATCTGCGATGCTATGCCGAACGAAGAGAGCATATCCCTCACCGCCGCCAAGCGGTCGCTCTCCTTGTAACGCAGACGCCCCACGCCGGTAAAAAGGGTTGTTCCCTGCGCCACAGCCGCTGCCACGGAGAGCACGGGAAGCAGGTCGGGGGTATCGGTGCAGTCGAGTTCCGCGCCGAAGAGGTGCGAGGGCATCGCCACCACATTACCGTCACGCATCTCGATAAATGCACCCATACTGCGCAGATGTTCTATAATGTAACTGTCGCCCTGCAGCGACTCATCGTCCATTCCGCAAATTGTCACAGGCCTTTTGCCTGCCACCCCGGCAACTACCCAGAAAGCAGCCGATGACCAGTCGCCCTCGACAACAAGATGCGATGGCATACTGTATCTTTGGTTACCCTTTATCCTGAATATGTTGCCGCACTGCTCTATCTTTATGCCGGCAACGCGCAGCGCATCGAGTGTCATTGTAACATACGAAGCACTTGTAAGGCCATCAGTCACCTCAATCTCGCTATCCTCGGCGGCAAGCGGAAGGGCAAAAAGCAACCCTGTGAGATATTGCGATGAGATGTTGCCAGGGAGGGTGTAACGGCCGCCACGCAGCTGCCCGTTACAGGCAAGCGGCAGCTCGTCGCTCCCCAAGCGGGTGAATGTGACACCGTGCTGTGCAAGGGCATCGAGCAGTTGCCCCATAGGGCGCTGTGGCAGCTTTCCTGTGCCCACAAAGGTGGCATCGGCACCAAGCACGGCAGCAACCGACACAAGAAAACGCAGTGTCGAGCCGCTCTCGCCGCAGTCGAGCGTACCGCCCTTGATAACCTTTACCGGTTTAACACTGAAAACACCCGATGAAAAGGTGATTTCGGCGCCAAGGGCATTGAGGCAACGCATTGTTGCCATTATATCATCGTTCACGGCATTGCACACAATTGTGACAGGCTCACAGCCAAGTGCTGCACAGATGAGCAGCCTGTGTGCCTGTGATTTTGATGGCGGCGGTGTTACCGCACCCTGCAATGTACCGTGGACTCTCTTTTCCATATTAACCTATTCTTGTTTCATCTCTTTTCTTTCATAATTTTGAGCTCTCTATTAATGGTACTTATTTAGATGCTGCAAGAATGAATATGAGCGGTAAATGGCAAATGCCTACAGCAACTCAATTTAAAGAGTTGATTGATAAATGTAAATGGGAAGAAACTTATTACAAAGGCACAAAAGGATATACTGTTACAGGACCGAACGGTAACCAAATATTTCTACCTGGCGAGAACTATACAAGTTATTGGACGGCAAATCCTGACAAATCTAAAAAGACAGCTTTTAGAGCATTCCTAAGTAAAACCATGAAAACAACACTTTCATGTGAAAGATATAAAGGTTTTTATATTCGACCTGTAATTAAATAATCTATCGATGATGGAGTTTATTAATAAATATATGAAACGAATACTACATACCATACTGCTGCTTTTGGTAACAATAACATCATTTGCACAGACTTTCAAGGTACGCGAATGTACCGAGGGTGAGATTCCTTTGTCTGTCCGTGGAGATTATTACAAAACGGTTGAACGCTATCTGGATATTTATTATCAGATGTTGCCCGGTTCCATCGGCAATGCCGAAAACAGGGATGCCATCATCAGTAATGTCATGGCTAACCGTGACGGAAAGACCTTGAAAACCGAGTTTTTGCTGGATAATACAAAAAACTTGTCATATGTCTCACCGATGCAGTATTATGTCAAGTTCGAAAATGTCTTCTCTCAGATGGCAGACGAAATCGAAGCTCTCACCGCAAAGGTAGAAACCTGCAACGCATATATC
>CALBKR010000208.1 GCA_937896105.1 uncultured Bacteroidales bacterium | reverse complement strand
GCTGTGGCGCAGGTGGGTTGCGAGTGGGGAGTGCAGCAGTGCCGTGAACTGAAGGAGCACGGGGTGCCGAGTCTTCATTTCTACACCCTCAATGCTTTCGACAGTGTTTATGAAATAGCTAAAGCAATATACTGATGGGTGTGTTTTTCAAGGATATAATAGGGCAGAAGGCTGTTGTCGACAGGCTGCGTCGCAGTGTCGACGAGAACAGGCTTGCCCACGCCCTGCTCATCAGCGGCCCGCAGGGCAACGGCAAGTTGCCGATAGCCATAGCGCTTGCGAACTATCTGCTGTGTGGCAGCAGGAGCGGTGATGCCTGCGGCAGTTGTCCAGCTTGTGTAAAGTTGGGTAAATATATACACAGCGACCTGCACTTTGTGTTCCCGGTAAAGAAGAAGAAGGGTGGTTCCGACTCGGCGCCGGTGAGCGACGACTACATTGCCGAGTGGCGTGAACTGCTGGGCAAGAATCCCTATTTCGGCTACGATGACTGGCTTGCAAAGCTGGATGTGGAGAATCAGCAGCCTATGATATATGAGCGCGAGAGCAGTGAGATACTGCACAAACTGTCGATGCAGTCTCGTGAAGGCGGTTGGAAGGTGGTCATCATCTGGCTCCCCGAAAAGATGAAGGAGGCCTGCTCGAACAAATTGCTTAAGGTTATCGAGGAGCCGCCGCACGACACCCTTTTCCTTTTGGTGTCCGAGGAGCCCGACAAGATAATCCCAACGATACTCAGCCGTACACAGCGCATCGATGTGCCCCGTCTGTCGCAGGCCGATATCGAGAATGCTCTTTCGTCGCGTTACGGCCTCTCGCCCGATGATGCCAAGGCTGTTGCACAGCAGAGCGGCGGCAACTGGGAAAAGGCCGAGGAGATGCTGTCGGTTAGTGAGGAAAAGGCGTTGTACCTCGACCTCTTTATGCAGTTGATGCGTGTGGCTTATGCCCGTAACATACGCGAGATGAAGGCTTGGAGCGAACGTGTTGCAGCGATGGGCCGCGAGAGGCAGAAACGCCTGCTCGACTATTGCCAACGGATGATACGTGAGAACTTCATAATGAACTTCAAGGAGGATGAGATGCTTTATATGTCGCAGGCAGAGCGTAATTTTTCGGTAAGGTTTTCGCCATTCGTGAACGAACGCAACATTTTCGGCATAATGGAGGAACTTTCCGAGGCTCAAAGACACATAGAACAGAATGTCAATGCAAAGATGGTCTTCTTCGATATGTCGTTGAGGATGATTGTATGGATAAAAAACAGATAGGAGGCTGCTTGTTGTAAAAAACAGCAAAAAGGCAGCTTCTACAAGATAATATATTTAGGAATTTAAACAGCTTCTGAATAATGGACAAGAGATATAAGGAAAACAACGGCTGTGCAGGTATCTGCTGCAAGGGGTGTGGCAGAATGGATGCACCGCTCAATACCTTCGACTGGCTTGCCGATGTGCCGGGCAACGAGGAGTATACCGACATTGTCGAGGTGCAGTTCAAGAACACACGCAAGGGATATTACAGGAACAGCAACAATATCCCGTTGCAGAAAGGGGATGTGGTAGCTGTCGAGGCAACCCCTGGTCACGATATCGGCAAGGTGACTATGACAGGTCGCCTGGTGCTGTTGCATGACAGTTGCTTGTGCTGTTGCAGTTGAAGAAGACACGCCTCACTCCCGAGAGTGAGTTCAAGCGCATATACCGCAAGGCGCGCCCTGTGGATATGGAGAAATACGAGGAGGCAAAATCGCGCGAACACGATACTATGATACGTTCCCGTCAGATAGCGAAGGACCTTAATCTTGATATGAAGATAGGTGACGTAGAGTATCAGGGCGACGGTCTCAAGGCTATCTTCTATTATATTGCCGATAATCGTGTCGATTTCCGCCAGCTTATCAAGGTTCTTGCCGATGTATTCAAGGTAAAGATAGAGATGAAGCAGATAGGTGCACGCCAGGAGGCCGGCCGCATCGGTGGTATCGGCCCCTGTGGCAGGGAATTGTGTTGCGCGACATTCACTACAAACTTTGTGTCGGTGTCGACATCGGCTGCCCGTTTCCAGGATGTCTCTCTCAACCCGCAGAAACTTGCCGGCCAGTGTGCGAAACTCAAGTGCTGCCTGAACTACGAGGTCGATGCCTATGTCGAGGCCTCTAAAAGGTTGCCGCAGCGCGATATCGAGCTTGAGACAAAGGATGGCACCTACTATTTCTTCAAGTGCGACATTATGCGTGGCGAAATAACCTATTCGACCGACAAGCATATCCCTGCAAACCTTGTTACCATTACCGGCCGCCGTGCATTTGCTGTGATAGAGATGAACAAGCGCGGCGAGCGTCCCGATAGCCTGCAGAGCGAGGGGGTGCAGGAACCCAAGCGCCCGGTGGATTTGCTCGAGCAGGAGAATATCAACCGCTTCGATTCAGTGCAGCGTAACAATAAAAAACGTCGTAAAGGCGGCAATAATCGCCATGATTCAAGGAAAGGCAATGCTAAGAAAGATAAAGAAAAAGGTAGCGCTCCTGAAAACTGAATGCCTTCTTTTGTCTGCCCTGCTGTTGGCATCGTGTGACGGGACTGTCTACAACCGCTTCGGTGCTGTGGACAGCTCTTCGTGGTCGCAGAGAGATACTCTCTCCTTTGTCTATGAGGGCACAGGAAAGTCTGCCGATGCACATCTTAACCTTGAGGTTCAGGTGCGTTACAACTCCGATTATAGATATAAGAGTCTTAATCTGAGGGTGGAAACGGCAAGGTTCTCCGACAGCACCCTCATCTCTGTCGATACCTTGTGCTGCCGTGTCTTTGATGATGATGGCAGGCGTCTTGGCAGCACGGCCGGCGCAATATATCAGGGGTGTAGCGGCGGTGTTGACATAGCTGCCTCCCCGGCCGACACGCTGCTGCTGCGCGTATCGCATATAATGGCCGACAGTTGTCTCGCCGGTGTGTGTGATGTTGGTGTGAGGCTGGCAACCGCAAAGTAGCCGCAATCCTCTTTAGAAATTCATATTCTTTACATCGCGGTCGGCATCTATCCGCAGGAATATGAACAGCAGAATAGTAAATCCCAGGAACGATGAGCCTCCATAGCTGAAGAAGGGCAGCGGTATGCCTATGACAGGTACAAGTCCAAGCACCATACCTATGTTTATGGTAAAATGCAGGAAGAATATCGATGCTATTGCATATCCGTAGGCTCGCCCGAAGCGGTCGTTCTGCCGTTCTGCAAGGTGTATTATCCTGAGTATAAAGGCTACGAACATAATCATTATAAAGGCCGAGCCGGCAAAGCCCTGCTCCTCGCCTATGGTACAGAATATAAAGTCAGTATCCTGTTCGGGTACATAGTTGAGCTTGGTCTGTGTGCCGTTGAGGAAACCTTTGCCGAACAGACCGCCCGATCCTATGGCAATCTTGGACTGGTGTACATTGTATCCTGCACCGGAGAGGTCATCTTTAAGTCCCAGCAGCACCTCGATTCTCACCTTCTGGTGAGGCTGCATAACGTGGTGCATTACATAGTTGCACGAGTAGTTGAATGCCATTGCGCCTATAATGTACAGGGCTACCCACAGGTTGCGTTTCTCCTTGCGCAGTCTTATCTGGAGCAGGAGGTATATTACATTGAACGCTAAAAGTGCATATTGCACTATCATAATATCGAACTCGATAAGGTATATCGCTACCCAGTATGCGCACAAGGTGCCGATAACATTTGTCACCAGCAGTACCTTGAATGTCTCGTTGTGCTTGCACCAGAACTTTACGATAGCAATAGATATTATCTGTATGATTACCGTCGGTGCATATTGCCCTATGTTTACAGGCAATTTAGACATCATATCCCCGTCGTATTTCACACCGACGACAAAATATATTATGGCGCTGACACCCATAAGCAGGAATATTCCGGTCATTCCTTCGCGGTACAGAACAAGGAACAGGGCAAGGTAGACAAGTGCGCTACCTGTCTCTCTCTGTGCAAGGATTATGAGCATCGGCAGCACGATTATGCCAACACATCTGATGAAGTCGCGGTTGTTGCTTATCTTGAAATCCCTGCGCCCGATGTATGTGGCAAGCATCAGGGCTGTGGCGAATTTCATAAACTCGGCCGGCTGTATGCTGAAGGGCCCTGCAGATATCCAGGAACGCGAGCCTTTGATGTCGGTTGCAATGACAATAGTTATCAGGCCAAGAAGCATCGTTCCTGCATATAGAATAAACGAGATGTTGCGGTAGGTGTGTTTGGGAATGCACAGCAGGAACAGGCCTGTAATCAGTGAGATACCCATCCATAGAGCCTGCTTGCCGCTACGTTCGCCCTGGTTCAGGAACTCGGCATAATCGGTGTCGACATAGCTGTGTGTGGCTCCGCATATTGCAAGCCAGCCCATTACGGCAAGTGCAGCGAACAGCAGCAGTGTCCACCAGTCGAGTCGTTGCAGAATGTTACCTCTCCTCCTTTCCATAATAGATGCGCTTGTTGCTGATAGTCTCGGCCTTCTCTTCGCTCTCCTCTGTCAGCTTGCCGTTCAGGTATTTTTCAATCATCAGTGCGCCTATGGGCACTGCGTAATCCTTTCCGAAGCCACCATTCTCCACATAGACCGAAATAGCAATCTCGGGCTTTTTCATAGGCGCAAACCCAAGGAATACCGAGTGGTCATTGCCTTTGTTCTCGGCTGTTCCGGTCTTGCCGCATACATCAAGCCCCGGGATGTTGGCATCGCGGCAGGTTCCGCTTGTTACAGCGTGACGCATACCCTTGATAACCTCCTCGAATGATTTTGCGCTTATCATAGTGCTTTTGGGAGTCAGGTATTTGCCAGGTAGGGTATCGTTCTCTATGGCTTTTACCATATGTGGGGTGATGTACTCGCCTCGGTTTGCTATTATGGCACCCATATTGGCTATCTGCAGTGGTGTAAGGAGTACCTCGCCTTGTCCTATAGATATGCTGATGACTGTCACTGCACGCCAATAGTTGCCATAGTGCCTGGTATAGTATTCGGCATTCGGTATCATACCGCGTGCTTCGCCTGGGAGGTCAATTCCAAGGGTATAGCCGAATCCCATAGATACCATATAGTCACGCCACTTGTTCATTGCCGCTTTTGTTCCGCCATATTTGCTCATACCGAACATCCTGTGCAAGCCCCAGCAGAAATAGGCATTGCACGATGTGGCAAGTGCGGCCTTCAGTGTTGTCGGTGATGAGTGGCTGTGGCATCCTAAACGGAAATTGTTGAAAACAAATCCGTTGTTGCACGGGAAAGCTGTCTGTGGCGTTACGACACCCTCTTCAAGGAACATTGCGGCCTGCGATGTCTTGAATGTCGAGCCCGGAGGATAAGTGCCCATTATGGCGCGGTTGAGCAGCGGCTTCTTCTTGTCGTTGCTCAGTTTTTTGTGGTTCTCGCCCCTGTCACGTCCTGTGAGCATTGCCGGGTCATATGATGGTGACGAAACCATACACAGTATCTCGCCGCTCTTCGGTTCAATGGCCACGATGCTGCCTATCTTGTTCTTCATCAGCCGCTCACCGAGCATCTGCAGCTCTATGTCAAGGCTCAATGTCAGGTTCTTGCCACGTATGGCAGCCGTGTCCAAAGCTCCGTTGTCGTATTTGCCCTGTATGCGTCCGTGTGCATCACGCAGCAGCACCTCTGTCCCCTTCTCGCCACGTAGCTGCTTTTCGTAGGATGCTTCCAGCCCTTGTATGCCAATATAGTCGCCCTGCTGGTAGTAACTGTCCCTCTCAATGTGCTTCTGCGATACCTCGCCGATATCACCGAACAGCACACCGGCTACACCGTGGCTGTATTGTCTTATATACCGCTTGCGCATATAGAAACCCTTGAACAGGAAATTCTTCTCCTGGAACACCGCGAAATTCTCCATTGGAATCTGTGTCAGGAATGTCTGTTCTGTATATTTCGAGTACCCGGGGTTATACCTTGTGTCCTTGACACGCTCCATACGTTTGTTGAAATCCTCAACGGTTATTCCTAATGTGTTGCAGAATTCGAGCGTGTCGAGTCCCTTTACTTCGCGTGGAACAAACGTTATGTCGTATGACGGCTTGTTGAACACAAGCAGTTCGCCGTTGCGGTCATACATCTGTCCTCGAGCCGGGTATATTGTCTTCTTGTAGAATGCGTTGCTGTCAGCCTTGCTCTTGTAGTCACCGTTGTTTACCTGCAACGAGAAGAATTGTGACAGGTACACTATCAGAACAACCAGAACAATGCCGGATAATATATATTTTCGGCTTTCGTTGTCGTGATTTCCCATACTGTTATTTCTTAGGTGTAAAAAGTTCAACCAGGATAACAAACATCATTGTAAGTATTGTGCTGCCTATTATGCTTATGATAAGTGCCGAGAGGTATCTTATTGTAAAGAGCTCGAGCATAAAAAGGAGTGCGTAATAGACCGAAAGGCAGAGGACTGCGTAAACGATATATCCACCCCATTTGATGCTCCTTGCGCTCGGAACAAAATCATCGGGCAGTCCCTTGTGTGTGAAAATGGACAATATCGGGTTGCGCACAAATGCCATTGCCGTTGCCGCAGCCGAGTGTATGCCGGGAGTGTTGCAGAACATATCGGTTATTATACCGAACAGGAATCCCCACATCATCAGCTCGTTGTGTGTGGTGTGGCGTGGCAACTTGAGCAGGAAAATGGTAAAGACCGATGCTGTCGCATAGCCAAACAGATGTATCTGGCTGAATATGAGAACCTGCACGAGTGCAAGCAGTGCAAAGTTCCTTGTCCTTATGATGGTCTTCCTTGTCATTTCTTCTTGATGCTTTTCTCAAGCAGTTCCTGTTCCTCCCTGTTTGTGTTGCCAACTACATATACATTGCCGATATTCGCAAAATCGACAAACAGCTCGACACGTGCACGGTAGGATTGTCCGTCCTGTGAGTCTTCGAGCTTGTCAATCTTTCCTACAGGTATGCCGGCAGGGAATATCGAAGAGAAACCGCTTGTTACAACAGTGTCTCCTTTTTCGAATATCTCGTATCGGGGCAGGTCGATGAGATATGAGTATCCACGCTCCTTGCCGCCCCATTTCAGGGTGCAGAAGGTGTTGTCCTTTACCTTGCAGCTTATGATGCTCTTGCTGTTCAGCAGCGGCATAACCACAGTGAAATTATCCGACGATAGATATGTAACGCCCACGACTCCTTTGTCATTGAAGACACCCATCTGCTCGCCAATATTCTGGGCTGTTCCTTTATCGATAGTTATGAAATTGTTGACCTTGTTTATCGAGTTGTTGACTACCTTGGCTGTGTAGAAGCTATATCTGTTGCTGTTTTGTCTTGCATATGCATTGTCGGCAAGCGCGGTGCTGTCCTCATATTCTGCCAACCGGCATTTTAGTGCCTCGATTTCGTTCAGCAACTCCTTGTTATGGCTCACAAGTGTCCTGTTCTCTCCTTTTAGGTCGAAATAACCTTCGATGTCCGAAACTACCGAATAGATATTTCCGGCAACGCTGTTGGCCGATGTAAAGAATGCCGCCTTATGATAGTTGTTGAAACTGAAAATAAGCACAAAACTGATTCCCTCCAACAGTATGAAGAGGAACCAGTGATTGTGCTTTATGAGAAAGTTCAGTATCGATCTCACGGCATTCTGCTATTATCTCATCAGGAACGGGTATGTAAGGTCTTTGAGCGCTTCTGCAGTTCCCTTCGCAACACAGTAGAGAGGATTCTCGGCGATGTGGAAGGGGATGTTTATCTTGTTCTCAAGACGCTTGTCGAGGCCGCGGAGCAGTGCACCGCCACCTGCAAGGTAGATACCGTTGTGCACGATGTCGGCATAGAGCTCGGGAGGAGTCTGCTCGAGTGCGCTTATGATGGCATTCTCGATTTTGATAATCGACTTATCAATGCAGTGGGCAATCTCCTGATAGCATACAGGAACCTCGATAGGCATTGCTGTGATGCGGTTAGGACCGTGTACAATGTAGTCCTGCGGAGCCTCGTCGCCCAGGTCGGTGAGTGCCGAGCCTACGTGTATCTTGATGCGCTCGGCCATACGCTCGCTGACACGTACATTGTGCTGGCGGCTCATATAGTCCTGAATGTCGGCTGTAAAGTCATCGCCTGCAGTGCGCAGTGAACCGTTCGATACGATGCCGCCAAGTGAGATAACTGCAATCTCGGTCGAACCGCCACCTATGTCGACAACCATATTGCCCTCGGGGGCTGTTACATCGATACCGATACCTAAAGCCGATGCCATAGGCTCGTATATGAGGTAGACATCGCGTCCGCCGGCGTGCTCTGCCGAGTCGCGTACGGCACGGAGCTCAACCTCGGTCGAGCCATAAGGAACGCCGATAACCATACGCAATGATGGCGTAAAGAGCTTGCTGCCCATATTTACCTTGTCAATGAAACCGCGCATCATCATCTCGCAGGCATAGAAGTCGGCGATGACGCCGTCTCTCAGCGGGCGGATAGTCTGTATCTTAGGGTTGGTTTTCTCGTACATCTGTTTTGCTCTCTCACCTACCGCAATCATCTTCTTCTGGTCGTCGATGGCGACTACAGACGGCTCGTCCACAACGATATTTCCGTTGTATGATACGATGGTGTTGGCTGTGCCCAAGTCAATGGCAACATCCCTTGTGAATGAAAATAGACCCATTTTACGGAAATGATTTTTAGGATTAATGTTTAAAGTGGCGGAATCCTGTTATTACCATTGCTACGCCGTTGGCATCGCAGTAATCTACCGATTCCTTGTCACGGATAGACCCTCCCGGGTGTATAACGGCTGTTATGCCTGCCTCGTGGGCAATCTGCACACAGTCGGGGAAGGGGAAGAAGGCATCACTCGCCATCACGCATCCCTGGAGCGAGAAGCCGAATGTGCCGGCTTTCTCAATCGCGTGTCTCAATGAGTCGACACGTGATGTCTGGCCTACGCCGCTGGCAATGAGCTGTTTGTTCTTGGCCAGAACAATAGCGTTGCTCTTGCTGTGCTTCACAATCTTGTTGGCGAAGAGCATATCCTCAATCTCGCTTGTCTTTGGAGCAACCTTTGACACGGTCTGCAGGTCGGCCTCATTCTCTACCTTTGTATCGCGCTCCTGCACCAATACACCGTTCAGCACACTGCGGAATGTCTTTTCGGGCATTGCTGTCTGCTTCTGGATGAGGATGATGCGGTTCTTCTTCTGCTTGAGAACCTCAAGAGCGTCGGCATCGTAGCTTGGAGCGATGATAACCTCGAAGAAGATTCCGTTCACCTTCTCGGCTGTTGCCTTGTCGACATTGGCATTTGCGATGAGTACGCCACCGAATGCCGATACGGGGTCGCCTGCAAGTGCCGCATCCCAAGCCTCGGCAAGTGTCGGGCGCGAAGCCAAGCCGCAAGCGTTGTTGTGCTTGAGGATGGCAAATGTAGTCTCGCCTGCAAAGTCGCCGATTAGTTCAACGGCTGCATTGATGTCGAGAAGGTTGTTGTACGAAATCTCTTTTCCGTGAACCTGCTCCAGCATCTCATTGAATTTGCCGTAGAAGGCACCCTTCTGATGGGGATTCTCGCCGTAGCGCAGCGACATCGGCGTGTCGTTGGTCTGGCGGAAAGCGCTGTTGCTCTCCTTGTCGAACCAGTTGAAGATTGCCGAGTCGTAAGCCGAAGAGACAGCGAATGCCTCACGTG
>CALBKR010000207.1 GCA_937896105.1 uncultured Bacteroidales bacterium | reverse complement strand
ACGTTGGCGTGAGTTCCTGCGTAAGGCGTGCGATGGTCAGTCGCGCCGTATCTTGAGCGAGGAGTGGTCGCCACGTTCGACCGATGAGGCGTTCTACGTAGCGCCGTTGGCTATTGCATCGAAACTCTTTAAGAACAAGCAGTATCTGGCAGCAGCCGAGAAGGCATCGAAACTATATGCCGAGCGCCACCTGAAGATGAATGGTTGTTATTGGGGAGGTACGCTCGATGCAACGTGTGAGGATAAGGAGGGTGCGTGGGCAGCCTTTCAGGCGTTTATCCATATGTATGAATATACCAAGCAACCACAATATCTTGAGTGGGCAAAGCACGCAATGGATGTATGTTTGAGCTATGTTGTTGTGTGGGATATTCCCCTGCCAGCAGGTCGCTTGGCGGATTATAACTTCCGTTCGACTGGTTGGACTGTGGTGTCGCCACAGAATCAACATATAGATGTCTATGGAGTGCTGTTTGCCCCCGAGGTGTATCGTATGGGTAAGTATCTCGATGATGAGCGCCTGTGCAAACTCTCGAAGGTGATGTATCGCACCTGTTTCCAACTTACCAATGCCTACGGCTCACAGGGAGAGCAGTTGCAACAGACCAACTTCGCGCAACGAGGTGATATGAGTAATGTCTATAAACTGCGTGGTGGTTACTCCGAGGGCTGGACAGTATTTTGGATTACGGCGCACTTCCTCAATGCGGCAGCACGCTTTGAGGAGATGGGCGTTGAACCATAGTGAGGACAAAAAATCCCAAGAGCAAACTCTTGGGATTTTTTGTTCTCGATAGGCTTATTACCATAGATCTTTAATTACCTGGAACACATCGACCCAGATGTAGTAGAGCATAAAACCGCCGACGATTAGTTTGAGACCCGTGCCGACAATAAACGAGAGCAACGACCCCAATCCAACCACAATAGCCTCGCCAAATCTGCGGTTGTTGGACATCTCGCCCGCCACAGCACCCACGAAAGGTCCCAGGATGATGCCCAGCGGTCCGAAGAACATACCTACAAAAACTCCGATTGTCGCTCCTCTGACTCCCTCTTTGCTGCCGCCGAAGGTCTTGCTGAAGTAACCTGGCAGGATATAGTCCAGAATAATGGCAATGGCAGATATTACGCCCCACACCACGAGCTGCTTAACGCTTATCTCGGATGTGGATGTGCAGAAAGCACACACCAAACCTGCGTACGAGAGTATGGTGCCAGGTAGTACGGGCAATATGGCGCCCAATACTCCCACAATGCCACACACTATGGCCGCTATCGCCAAAAACCACTCCATCTTATTTCACAAGGTGGTTTGTAGCTGAGTCGGGGAAGATAACCCAAGGCTTGAATGTTTTTGCCTCCTCGAAGTCGAGCATTGCGTACGATACGATAATCACCAAATCATCCACCGCAACCTTGCGTGCCGCAGCACCGTTGAGGCATATGCAGCCGCTGCCGCGCTCGCCCTTGATGATATATGTCTCGAAACGCTCGCCATTGTTGATATCCAAAATCTGCACCTTCTCGCCCTCAATCATATTTGCCGCATCCATCAAGTCCTCGTCGATAGTGATGCTGCCCACATAGTTAAGATTAGCCTGCGTAACTCTTACGCGGTGAATTTTTGATTTTAATACCTCAATCATCATGGCTATTTAATTCTTACGTTATCAATCAATCTAATCTCGCCTGCCTGTACAGCTATGCAGCCCTGTATGCGGTCGCTTTCCTCCCATGATGCGACTTGCTGCATCGAGAGGGCATCCACTGCCTGGAAGTAGATAACCTTCAGGCAAGGGTTCTTCTCAACCTCCGCAGTGACCCAAGCTGTCAGCTCGGCTGGTGAGAGTTGTTTTGACATCTCGGCGCACTGCGAGATAACCTCATAAATGTGTGGTGCAGCCGCGCGGTGAGCCTCGTCAAGCAGCTGTTTCTCGAGCTCAATATCACGGAATGCACGACCAGTCTCGTCGCCTGTTGTCGGCAGGTCGTCATAGTAGTGTGTAGATGCAAGCTTTACGGTAAGCAGGTTCTTCTCGGCCGATGTACCGCCGATTACGAATGCTATGTGATAGGGAGGACAAGCCGCTGTGCCTAGGCTCTTCATCTTCTCGACAAGGAAAGGAACAAGTGTCGCAGGGTTCAGAAGTGCCTTTGTCTCCTGGTAGAGATATGTCTTGTTTGCCGAGCCGCCGCCCTTTGTTACCATAAGGAACTTGTACTCCATACCCTCGGTAGCCTCGATATCTATCTGTGCAGGGAGGTTACACTTTGTATTCACCTCGTCGTACATTGTCAAAGGAGCATTCTGGCTGTAGCGCAGATTCTCCTGTGTGTATGTGTCGAACACACCGCGTGAAAGAGCCTCTTCGTCACAGAAGCCTGTCCACACCTGCTGACCCTTCTCGCCGTGGATGATGGCTGTACCGGTATCCTGGCACAAGGGGAGCTGACCCTTGCAGGCTACCTCGGCGTTACGCAGGAAGGTGAGTGCCACATACTTGTCGTTGTCGCTTGCTTCGGGATCAGTAAGGATTTTCGCCACCTGCTCGTTGTGGGCACGACGAAGCATAAACGATACATCACGGAATGCTGTACGCGACAGGAGAGTCAAAGCCTCGGGAGTAACCTTCAGCATAGGCTTGCCTTCAAAATCACCTACAGAAACACCCTCTTTTGTCAAGAGATAATACTCGGTAGTATCCTCGCCATGCTGGAACATGTGGGCATACTTGAATTCAGGAATTGCTGCCATAATTACAATTGTTTTATATTATATGATTAGTCTCTTTTTTACCTACATCGCTTGACAAGATGCCGCCGGCATATCGAAGCTTCCGGTTTACAGTTTCTACATTTCAGCGTCCTCGTATGTTTGATACAGGAAATCATTGTATGGATACTTCTGCACATGCAGCTCGCACACCTTCTTGTATATTATATCCTTCAGGTTATCGATATTCTGTCTCTCACGTGCCGATATGAACAGACAATTATCTGCCAGCTTGCTCATCCAGCTCTCTTTAAGCTCGTCAAGAGTGATATTCTCGCGAGTCTTCGGGGTTAGGTCGTCCTCATCCTTCTGCACATAAGTAAAGGCATCGACCTTGTTGAATATGACCATCATTGGCTTGTCGCCGCAGTTCAGGTCGGCGAGGGTCTTGTTCACAACCTCTATCTGCTCCTCGAAATCGGGGTGCGAAACATCTACGATATGCAAAAGCAGATCGGCTTCGCGCACCTCGTCAAGAGTCGATTTGAACGACTCGACAAGGTCGGTTGGCAATTTGCGTATGAAGCCTACCGTATCGGAGAGCAGGAACGGCAGGTTCTCTATGATTACCTTGCGCACTGTGGGGTCGAGTGTAGCAAAAAGTTTGTTCTCGGCAAACACCTCGCTCTTGGCAAGCAGATTCATCAGTGTAGACTTGCCCACGTTGGTATAACCCACCAATGCCACGCGGATAAGACGGCCGCGATTCTTGCGCTGTATGCTCTTCTGCCGGTCTATCTGCTCCAGTTGCTCCTTTAAAAGCGACATACGGCCAAGGATTATACGGCGGTCCATCTCGAGCTGCGTCTCACCGGGACCACGAAGACCCACACTGCCGCCCTTTCCGCTACCACTGCCCGAGCCGCCGCCCTGACGTTCAAGGTGCGTCCACAAGCGCTGCAGACGCGGAAGCATATATTTGTACTGTGCAAGCTCCACCTGCACCTTCGCGTGAGCTGTCTGCGCACGCATTGCAAAGATATCGAGAATCAGCGATGTACGGTCGAGAATCTTTATCTTCAGTTCCTTCTCGATATTACGCAACTGCTTTGCTGACAGCTCGTCGTCGAAGATTACCATACCAATCTCGTCCTCGCTATCCTTGAGCATCTCGACATACTCGGCAATCTCGGCCAGTTTGCCCGTACCGACATAAGTAACGGGATGCGGATGGTCTATGCGCTGTGTAAACCGTTTCACAACCTCGGCACCAGCTGTCTGCGCAAGGAATTCGAGCTCGTCGAGATACTCGTTCGTCTTGCGTTCGTTCTGTGTGGCGGTAATCAATCCCACAAGAATTGCAGTCTCTTTCTTTGTTGTAGATATGACAAATTCTTTCATCAAACTATACGGTTTTCAATTTTATGCGAAGATAATGATTTTTTATGGTTAGAAAAGAATGGAGAGCGAAAATATTGCTCTCCAACACAATATAAGGCGGAATGAACGTAAGCCGGAAATATTCAGCGCACCATCGCCCTGTAACATCCGCCGGCGACAGCCTTTACATAGCCCTTCATTTCCATCTCGAACAGCAGGGGCAATAGCCTGTTTATTGGAATATTGAGTTTAACAACCAACTGGTTTACCTGCAGACCGTCGCCGCTCTCGCGCAGTGCATCGATGACAGCGTTCTCTTCGGGTGAGAGGTCGGGGAAAAGTTCGGTCTGTAACTCTTCGGCACTCTTTTTTACAGTGGCGGGCTCCCAGTTCATTGCCTCGACAAAGTCATAGGCACTTGTTATGAGCGCAGCCTTGTTGCGGCTCACAAGTTCGTTACAGCCTTGTGAATACTGGTCGTTCACCCTGCCCGGGAAGGCAAAGCAGTCGCGTGCATAGCTGCTTGCCAGCGAAGCTGTGATGAGAGAACCGCCTTTGGATGCCGATTCCACCACCACTGTTGCATCGGAGATACCGGCAACAATTCTGTTGCGCTGCACAAAGAATTGCGGCAACGAATTTGTACCGCTCATAAACTCGGTGAGCAGACCGCCTTGCCCAAGCATCTGCTTGGCTGTTGTACGGTGGGCTCCGGGGTATATATGGTCAAGGCCGTGTGCAAGCACGCCAATGGTGGGCAAACCGGCCTTGAGAGCCGCACGATGTGCACAGACATCTATGCCATAGGCTAGGCCGCTGACTATGAGTGTACCGGGTGCGAAACGTGCAAGGTCGGCAACAAAGTTCTCACACAGCTCCTTGCCATACTCACTTGCGTGACGGGTACCCACTATGGAGACAATGTGACGGGCATTCAGGTCGGCATTGCCAAGGCTATGGAGCACAAGAGGGGCATCGGGGCACTCGGCAAGGCGATAGGGATACTCTTTGTCGCCAATACAGATAAGTTTTATATTCTTTGACTCTATGAAGCCCATCTCCTTCTCGGCAAGCTCCACAAGCGACCTGTCACACAGCAGTTCGCGCAGGCGTGGCGATAGTCCGGGAATATCGGCTGCATTCTCAAGCAGTTCTTTCGCACTGCCCACAGCCGCTATAAGTTCCCTTATAATGGCAAGTTGCGGTACCTGCACCCGTGATAGTGCAAGCATCGCAACCTGTTCGTTCTGTATATAAGCAGCCACCTGTTATTTCAATATATTGCAGAAGGTGCTGTCCGTTACATATTTTGCAAATTCAAGGTCACCCATCGCCTTCTTTGCCAACGAGGGGTTCAGCTCCACAGCGCGCTTGAGCCCGTCGTACACGAAAGCAACGTTTGAGGTACGTGCACCGAGCACTGCCTTGATGTAGTATGTATATGCATCGGGGTTCTCCATCTCCTCGAGTGTCTCACGTGCTGCAACATAGTTGCTGTTGAGTACTTGTGCCAACAGGGCGCTATTGGTCTTTGAGCCTTTGAGCAGAGCTGCTGCACGGCCATAGTCACCCTGTGCGATGTAAAGATTACCGAGAGCCTCGTCGCCGGCCTTCGCATCGGCGCCCTTTGTCATATAAGACTCCGCCTCAGCAACATTGCCCTCGAGCAGTTCGAGATAACCGAGGTTAACCATCACCTCGGGAGCCGACTTTGCAACAGTCTCGGCCTTTGCAAAGTAACTTGCAGCAGTTGCATAATCACCCTTTCTGTATGCCATTACTCCGAGATTGTTGTATGCACGGTAGTCATTGGGATAGAGCTTTATAGCAGTGTTGAAGATATCAACCTGTGCAGCCTCATCCTCGGTGAGTATCGACGAATAGAGAATCTCCTCCAAAGAGAGTTCGGACGGGTCGGCTGCATACTGTGCCTGTATCTGGTCATCGGAGCGGCCGATTATCTGGTAGTTCAATGTAACGCGTGCACGACGGAGCTTTGGCAGAATCTCCTCGGCGAGCTCGGCATATACCGATGATATGTTCTTTATCTGCTGCTCGCGCTCCTCAGGGTCGGTGTACATTGACAGCAGCCGCAGGATAAGTTCCTTGTCGGGCAGGTCGGACTGCGACACGAGCTCCCTGAAACCCTCCCAGTCCTCGGCAGTGTATTCGCTGTCGACATAGCCGTCGAGCTTTGCTTTCTTGAGCTCATTCTTCATCTGCTTGGCAGTGTTCATCTCACGGACAACGGCAAGGCCATCGTTCAGCATCACACCGCCATCGGGCGAAGCGTATGCCGACACCTGGATATCGTCGAGCACCTTGTTCTCGTAATCGGTGGCTACATCATTCAATGCTGCACGGAACTCCTTCATCTCGGTGCTGTTGACGCGGGTCTGCACCACTTGGCGATGGTCACGGGTGGTGATACTCTCAGGGTCAAAGGCCATATCCAGATGAA